>CAUFAM010000036.1 GCA_959022875.1 uncultured Oscillospiraceae bacterium
AGTCGGTGATGTGGGCGCCGCCGGCCACCATGGGCCGGACCATCTCGTCCATGTCCAGGCGGCAGTCCAGCACGCAGCCGCAGCCTGCCTTCAGGGCCTGGGAGAAGGCCTCTTCCATCTCCTGGCGGTTGGTTACCCGGAAGCCCTTGAGACCATAGGCCTCAGCCAGCTTCACAAAGTCGGGACCCCGGTCCAGGGTGGTTTCGGAGTAGCGCTCATGGTAGATGAGGTGCTGCCACTGGCGGACCATGCCCAGAACGCCGTTATTGAAGACCACGGTGATGATGGGCAGATTGTAGTGCTGGACGGTGGCCAGCTCGTGGCAGTTCATGCGGAAGCAGCCGTCGCCGGTGGTGTGAACCACTACCTTGTCCGGGTTGCCCATCTTGGCGCCGATGGCGGCCCCCAGGCCGAAGCCCATGGTGCCGAAGCCGCCGGAGGTGAGCAGCTGTCCGGGATAGTCGAAGTGGAAGTGCTGGATGGACCACATCTGATGCTGGCCCACATCGGTGGAGACGATGGTATCCTGGGGAGCCAGGCGGCGGATGACCTCCAGCACCTGCTTGGGGGTGAGGGCCTCGCTGTCCCGGGGGATGGAGGGCTCCCGCAGGGGGAGAATGTGTTCCTTCCACTCCGGGTGGCTATATTGGGGCAGGCGCTCGTTGAGCAATTCCAGTACCCGCTTGGCCGAGCCGATGATGTGGTGGTCGGTGAGGACGTTTTTGTCGATTTCCGAGCGGTCGATGTCGATCTGTACGATCTTGGCCTGGCTGGCAAAGGTGCCCGGATCCAGGGCCACCCGGTCGGAGAACCGGCAGCCCACGGCGATGAGCAGGTCGCACTCGTTGCAGGCCACGTTGCTGGCCTGGGAGCCGTGCATGCCCACCATGCCGGTGGTGAGGGGGTGGCCACCGGGGAAGCCGCCGCCGCCCATAACGGTGATGGCCACCGGGGCGTCCAGCTTCTCGGCAAACTCCCGGAACTGCTTGTGGGCCCGTCCCCGGACCACGCCGCCGCCGCAGATCAGCATGGGCTTTTCCGACTGGGCGATCATCTCCACCAGGGTGTCAATATCTCCCAGGTTGGGCTCGGGGGCCTTCAGTTCATGGCTGGTAGCCAGGGCCCGGATGGAGGAGCAGGAGCGGTTCTGATTCCAGGGGACAAATTCATAGTCAATTTCCACGCTGGGCGCGGTAATATTTTTTAAAAAGTCAATGAGCACAGGGCCGGGGCGTCCGGTGGCCGCCACGGCAAAGGCCTGACGCATGACATCGGGGATGGTGCTGGCATCCCGGACCAGGTAGGTGGCCTTGGTGATGGGCATGGCGATGCCGGTGATGTCCACCTCCTGGAAGGCGTCCTTGCCCAGGGTCTGCTCGGTCACGTTGCAGGTGATGAAGACGATGGGGGAGGAGTCCATGTAGGCGGTGGCGATGCCGGTGACCAGGTTGGTGGCGCCGGGGCCGCTGGTGGCAAAGCACACCCCCACCTTTCCGGTGGAGCGGGCATAGCCGTCGGCGGCGTGGGCCGCCCCCTGCTCATGGGCGGTCAATACATGGTGGATTTTATCTTTATAATTATACAGTTCATCATAGACGTTCAGGATGGTACCGCCGGGATAACCGAAGACGGTATCCACCTCCTGCTCCAGCAGGCACTCCATGATGGCCTGAGTGGCACGGATTTTCAAATTTTTCCGCCTCCTTTCTGCACCGCGATCACGCCGGTGCGGGCGACCTCCAAAATGGAGAAGGGACGCATCATGGCCTGGAAGGTGTCCAACCGGTCAGGCTCGGAGGACAGCTCCAGAGTCATGGAGGTGGGGGAGATGTCATCCACCTTGGCCCCCATGATTTCACAAATGGTCATAATGTCCTGGCGGGTCTTGTTGTTGGCGTTGACCTTCAGGATCATCAGCTCACGGCCGATGAGGTTGGACTCCTCCAGGGTGCGCACCTTGATGACCTCAATGAGCTTGTTGAGCTGCTTTTCCACCTGCTCCACCATATTGTTTCCGCTGTCCACAATAATGGTGATCCGGGAGATGGTGGGGTCGTCCGTGACGCCCACGGCCAGAGACTCGATGTTGAAGGCACGGCGGGAGAAGAGGCCGGTAATCCGGTTCAAAACACCGGCCTGGTTTTCCACCAGGACGGAAATGGTCTGTTTCATCTTGTCCTCTCCTTTCAGTCGGTGGTGCTCACGCTGGGGTGTACCTCACAAATCATCAGGCAGCAGCCCTGGTGGCCCAGGAAGCGGTCGATCGCTTCGTCCAGCTGCTCCTCCTCGGTGACAGTGATGGTGGGAATCCCGTAGGCGGAGGCGATGGTCTCAAAGTCCGGCGAGCCGTCCAGGGCTACGCCGAAGGAGCCGTGGTAGGGGGCGGTATTCTGAATCTGGTGGACCAGGCCAAGGGTGTGGTTGCGGAAGAGGAGAATCTTCACGTCCAGGCTGCCCGCCTTAATGGCGGCCAGCTCGTTCATGGACATCTGGAAGGAGCCGTCTCCGCAGACCACCACAGTCTGCCGCTGGGGCAGGGCCGCCTTGACGCCGATGGCGGCGGGCAGGGCGTAGCCCATGGTGCCAAGGCCGCCGCTGGTGAGCAGCCGCCCGTTTTTCTGAGGCAGGTATTTACAGGTAAAAATCTGGTTTTGGCCCACGTCCACACAGACCACCGCATCGTCATCCAGCTTGGAGCCCAGCTTGCGCACGGCAGTGCCGGGGAAGACGGAGCCGGGGCGGTGGGGGAAAGTGCGGCTCAGTTCGGCCTTGCGGTAATCCCGAAGGCTGGCCAGCCAGTTGGCGGAGTCGGAGACGGGGATCTCCAGATCCAGCAGCTGGCGCAGGATGACCTTTACGTTGCCCACCAGGGGGACGGCGGCCTGCATGTTCTTGCCGATCTCGGCAGGGTCCACGTCAATGTGGATGGTGGCCATGCGCCGCTGAATCTCGTCGGGAGAGGTGATGGCCCGGTCGGCCGCCCGGGTGCCCACCATAATAAGCAGGTCGGACTTGGCCAGGGCCTGGTTGGCGCAGTGGTTGCCGTGGGCGCCGATCATACCCATATTCAGGGGATGGTCGGTAGGCATGAGAGAGATGCCCATCATGGTCTTGACCACGGGGATCTGGGCCCGTTCGGCCAGCTCCAGCAGCTCCTGCTGGGCATCCGCCAGCCACACGCCGCCGCCGGCGCAGATGAGGTGCTGCTTGGCCCGGGCGATGGTGGCGGCCACCCGCTTAATCTGAAGGTCGTTGCCCTTGACGCTGGGCTTATAGCCTCGGATGTTCACGGTCTCAGGCCAATCAAACTTCTTAATGGTGGCCTGCTGCACGTCGATGGGAATGTCAATCAGTACCGGGCCGGGGCGGCCGGTGGAGGCAATGTGGAAGGCCTCCCGGACAACCCGGGGGATGTCGTTGACGTTTTTGACCAGGTAGCTGTGCTTGGAAAAGGGGGCCACGGCGCCGGTGATGTCCACCTCCTGGAAGATGTCCCGGCCCAGCAGGTGGCTGGGCACCTGGCCGGTGATGGCCACCATGGGAATGGAGTCCATGTAGGCGGTGGCAATGCCGGTAATAAGGTTGGTGGCGCCCGGGCCGGAGGTGACCATGCACACACCCACCTTGCCGCTGACCCGGGCGTAGCCGGATGCCATGTGGCCGGCGTTCTGCTCGGTACGCACCAGAGTATAGGCAATCTCGGGGGCGTCCTTCAGGGCATCTGCCGCGGGACAGATGGTAGCGCCCGCGTAGCCGAAGATCTGGGTCACCTGTTCACGTTTTAACGATTCAATCAGCGCCTGTGCTCCATTCATGGAACGACACCTCCGATATAAATGGATTGGAGGGGGCGAACAAACAAAAAACGGCCCGCCCTATCTCCGCAGATAGGACGAAGCCGTATGCTCCGTGGTACCACCTAAATTCATGGCCGCCAGTGGCTGTGCCATGCGCTCATTGCCCCGATAACGGTGGGAGGCCGTTCCAACCTACTAAGGCGTGCCGCCGGTTCAGGAGGACTGCTCACGGGTGAGGTTCGGGGGAGGTCCTTCACGAGAGCTTACACCAGCCGCTCCCTCTCTGCGCATCCAGACAAGCCTACTATCCCGCTCATTGCGTTTTTGAATGATTAGTCATCATCATACCCTAAGCCTTTGGATTTGTCAATTCCTTTTCCGGGGATTTTTCAGAAAGAATTCCCGGCCCTTGTGCGAAGGGGATGTGGTTTGTTATAATAAGAAAAAACACACCGCACGGCGGGAGGAACCGATATGAGAGAGAAAAAATCCCAAAACACGGAAAAATTGGGTATATATATTCACATTCCATTTTGTAAGAGCAAGTGCGACTACTGCGACTTCTACTCCCTGGCGGGGGCGGAGGAGCGGATGGATGCCTATCAGAAAGCGCTGCTGCTGCACATGAAGGAGACGGCCCGGGTAGCCGGGGAAATCCCTGTGGACACCATCTACTTTGGGGGAGGAACCCCCAGCTACTACGGGGACAAGCGCCTGCGGGAGCTGCTGAAGGGGGTGAAGAAGCTCTTCCAGGTGGAAAAAGACGCGGAGATCACCCTGGAGGCCAACCCGGACAGCGTCACCTTCAAGTCCCTGCGGGCGCTGCGCCGGGCGGGGTTTAACCGCCTGTCCATGGGGCTTCAGTCCGCCTGCCCCTCGGAGCTGGCCGCTGTTCACCGTCCCCACAGCGTGGAGCAGGGAGATGCGGCGGTGGTGGCGGCCCGGGCGGCCAAGATTCAGAACCTGTCCCTGGACCTCATTTACGGCCTGCCGGGACAGACGGAGGAGAGCTGGCACAACACCCTGGAGCATGCCCTGTCTCTCAATCCCGAGCACCTGTCCTGCTATGGCCTGAAGGTGGAGGAGGGCACTCCGCTGGCCCGGCGGGTGGAGGCGGGGGAGGTCCTCCCGGACGACGACACCCAGGCGGAGCTCTACCTGTGGACGGTGGAGCGGCTCGCCCAGGCGGGCTATGAGCAGTACGAAATCTCCAACTTTGCAAAGCCCGGCTTTGCCTCCCGCCACAACCTGCGCTATTGGCTTACCCGGCCCTACATCGGCTTTGGCCCCGGGGCCCACTCCGATTTTGGCGGACGGAGGTACTCCTGGATCCGGGATCTGGAGGGCTACATCAAGGGCGTACTGGAGGGGGGAAGCCTTCTGGACAGCGAGGACCTGATTCCCCAGCGGGAGCGGGGCGGCGAATACCTGATGCTGCGCCTGCGCACCGCCCGGGGCGTTGAGGAGTGGGAATACCGGGGAAGCTACTACATGGACTTTGCCCCCATCGAGCAGCGTCTTCAGGAGTTTTCCGCCCAGGGCTGGGCGGAAAAGACTCCCGAGGGCCGCTGGCGGCTGACGCCTAAGGGATTCCTGGTCTCCAACCAGCTCATCGGCGATTTGCTGGAACGGCAGCGGGAGATTACCCTCTCGGAGCTTCTGCCCCGGGTGAAGAAGCTCCAGGAGGAGCGGGAAGAAGGGTAATTTTGTAAAATTTGGATGCATGTTTGCGCCATCCGGACAGGAAAAAAGCGGCTGGAGGCCCCTCATCCGTCTTTTTTTACAATTTGAAGCGGGTGGCGTAAAATTTGTTGCCAGGTGGACATAATAGTGCTATAATGTATGCGGTTTACCATGCCTTGCCACGGGCAGAAATGGTTGTTTTGATATTACATATGGCCCATGTGCCATATATTCCGTTATAGATTCTGACATTGTGAATCAAAGAGGGTGCCTTATTTGACCAAGTATCAGATCCAGGGGGGCAAGCCCCTGCATGGAACCGTACACATCAGCGGCGCGAAGAACGCGGCGGTGGCCATTATTCCCGCCGCCCTGCTGGTGGACGGTGTGTGCCGTATTGAGAATATTCCACAGATTAGTGATGTGACCTTAATCCTCCAGATCCTCCAGGAGCTGGGGGCGGACGTGCGCACCGTAAACCGCACCACCGTGGACGTGGACTGTTCCCGTGTCCGCAACCGCCAGGTTCCTTATGACCTGGCCCGGAAGATCCGGGCCAGCTACTACCTGGTGGGAGCCCTGCTGGGCCGGTTTGGCTGGGCGGAGGTTCCCCTGCCCGGAGGCTGCGATTTGGGCGGACGGCCCATTGACCAGCACATCAAGGGATTTGTTGCCATGGGCGCCGAAGTGGATGTGCGCAACGGCCTGATCTACGCCCGGGTACCCGACGGCGGCCGCCTGGCCGGAGGTCAGATTTATCTGGACATGGTGTCTGTGGGTGCCACGATGAACATTATGCTGGCCGGCGTGCTGGCCAGCGGCATGACCATCATTGAAAACGCCGCTAAGGAGCCCCACATTGTGGATCTGGCCAACTTCCTCAATTCCATGGGAGCCAACATCATGGGTGCGGGCACCGACGTCATTAAGATCCGGGGGGTAGAGAAGCTCCAGGGGGGCACCTACTCCATCATTCCCGACCAGATCGAGGCGGGCACCTATATGGCTGCCGTCTCCGCTGCCGGAGGCGAGCTGCTTATTAAAAATGTCATTCCCAAGCACCTGGACTGCATCACCGCCAAGCTGGTGGAGATGGGGGTGGATGTGGAGGAGCAGGACGACGCCGTCCTGGTTCGCCGCAATGGCCCCCTCAACCGGGTGAATGTGAAGACCATGCCCTATCCCGGTTTTCCCACCGACATGCAGCCCCAGATTGCGGCGGTGCTGTGTCTGGCCCGGGGAACCAGCGTGCTTACCGAGGGCGTGTGGGACAACCGCTACCGCTATGTGGACGAGTTCCGGCGTATGGGCGCACGGATCCAGGTAGACGGCAAGGTGGCTGTGATTGAAGGGGTTGAGGCCCTGACCGGAGCCCCGGTGCACGCCTGTGACCTGCGGGCGGGAGCCGCCATGGTCATTGCCGGCCTGGCTGCCCAGGGAATTACCGAGATTGACGGCATTCACCACATTGAACGGGGCTATGAGACCCTGGTGGAAAAGCTGGCTTCGGTGGGCGCGGACATCCGCACCGTCTTTGTCCCCGATGAGGACAACCAGAGCCAGGTGGGCTGAATCTGAACTTATTTTTTCGCCGCCCGCCGGGCGGCGAAATTTTTTAAGAACGGGGGAATCTTTTTGCTGACCTTTACCACCCTGGCCAGCGGCTCCAGCGGAAACGCGGCCCTGGTGTCCAGCGGCAATACCCATATTCTGCTGGATGCGGGCATCTCCGCCCGGCGCATTACCCTGGGACTGCGGGCGCTTGGGGTGGAGCCGGAGCAGCTGCGGGCTATTTTGATCACCCACGAGCACCACGACCATGTCAGCGGGCTGGGCGTGCTGACCAAAAAGCGTCCCATTCCCATTCTGGCTACCCCGGCCACCTGCCGATGCCTGGGGGAGAAGGTTCCGGGCCTTGCCCCGCTGCTGCGGGAGCAGGAGGCGGGAACCGGCGTGCAGCTGGGGGAACTGTGGGTGGAGTCCTTCCCCACCCCACACGATGCCGCGGGCAGCGTGGGCTACTCCATCTCCGGCGACGGGGGCAGGATGGTACTGTGCACCGACCTGGGCTATGTGACTCCGGAGGTCAAAAACGCGGTACAGGGCTGTGACCTGCTGGTATGCGAGACCAACCACGATGAGGACTGGCTGCGCTCGGGCCCCTACCCCTATTCCCTGAAGCAGCGGGTGCTGGGAGACCGGGGGCACCTGTCCAATGAGGCGGGGGCTGAGCTGGCCGCCCTGGCTGTGTCTGCCGGAACCCGGACGGTGATTTTGGCCCACCTGTCCCAGGAGAACAATACCCCTGCCCACGCCCGGGCGGCGGTGTGCCGCCGGCTGGCGGCCATGGGGTGCGACCCGGAGCGGGACATCTCCCTTACGGTGGCGCCCAGAGGAGAAAATGGCCCCGTCTTCCGTGTGGGAGCGGAAGCGGACGGCCTTTGCAGGGAGGCTGCGGTATGCTGAGTGTCTATCTCATTTGTGTGGGCAAGCTGAAAGAAAAATTTTATCTGGAGGCCTGTGGGGAGTACATCAAGCGCCTGGGAGCCTACTGCAAGCTTACCCTGGTGGAGCTGCCCGAGGAGCGCCTGCCCCAGAATCCCTCCCGGGCCCAGATCGAGCAGGCCCTGGAGAAGGAGAGCCAGGCCATCCGGGCCAAGCTGCCCCCCAGCACCAGCCTGGTGTGCCTGTGTGTGGAAGGGAAACTTCGCTCCAGTGAGGAGCTGGCCGGGATGTTCCGGGACTGGGAGGGCGGCTCGGCCAAGCATTTGGCCTTTGTCATCGGCGGCTCCTATGGCCTGGCCCCGTCCTTAAAGGCGGAGGCCTGGGTCAAGCTGTCCATGTCTCCCATGACCTTCCCCCACCATCTGGCC
>CAUFAM010000037.1 GCA_959022875.1 uncultured Oscillospiraceae bacterium
GTCCGGCGCCGGGTGCAGTTCAAGCCTCGGCGCTGTTTATTTGAAACAGGTGCTGGCCTGCTGAGTTTGGAGAGAAAAGAGGGAGAGCGTATGCATAACCGGAAGAAAGGGTGGCGCTGGGCGGCGTATTTTGGAGTCATAGCCTGTACGCTCTTTATTTGGCATAACTCCCTGATGCCCGCCACAGAGTCTTCTGCTCAGAGTATGTCGGTACTCCATTATCTGGACGCGGTGCTGAAATGGCTGGGTGTGCCGGGTTCCATAGGACATTCTGTGCTGCGGAAGATGGCCCATATGACCGAGTTTGCCCTACTGGGTATGCTTTGGGAAGGTGCATTGGTGATGGGCGAAAGAAGAGAGAAAAGCTGGTACTCTGTGCAAAGTGCCTGTGGGCTCTGTCTGCTGACAGCCATGGTGGATGAAACCATCCAGGTCTTTGTACCTGGGAGAGGAAGCCAGGTAACCGATGTGTGGATTGACTTTGCGGGGGCTTGCCTGGGTGCGCTGGTCATTTATTTTTTCGCCAAGTGCCGCGCTTCAAAGGAGAAGAACCGGACAAAGTAAAATAACAATTTTATTTGACAGGGGTGTGCAGCGGTTTTATAATGAGCCTACAAGAGAAGAGACCTTCGGCACAAGCGAGGAAGACAGGTGAAAATCCTGCGCAGGGACGCTGCTGTAATTGCGGAGCGAGGGACTGAAAGCCACTGGACGCAGCGCCGTCCGGGAAGGCGGTCCGGAGCGGAGAGGCATAAGCCAGAATATTCGCCGCCGAAGGAGAAGACCACAGGCAACGGTCCTTTTGCCGGCGTGTTAAAAATGACGGGGAGAGATTCCCGTCTCTTTGCGCTGTCCATGGGAGCCGTTTCCGTGGGCAGCATTTTTGTTGGTACATGGACAGGGAGGTGTACAGGTGGCTTTTGAACACTATGTCAACGCCGGAGGGAAGCGGCTGCGCCGGGGATATACCACGGGAACCTGCGCCGCTCTGGCAGCGGCTGGGGCAGCCCGGCTTCTGCTGGAGGGAGTGACCCCCCACCTTTTGAAGCTTATGACTCCGGCTGGAATCCCTGTTGAGGTGGAGCCTCAGGTGTGCCGGATGGAGGGAGAGCGTGCCCTGTGCCTGGTAGAAAAGGATGGGGGAGACGACATTGATGCCACGGCAGGGCTCCTGATTGGAGCCAGGGTGGAGCGGACTTCCGGTCTTGGGATTACCGTTCAGGGCGGCTATGGGGTGGGCCGGGTAACCAAGCCTGGCCTGGACCAGCCCGTAGGGGAGGCCGCCATCAACCATGTACCCCGGGAGATGATCCGGCGGGAGATTGAGCGAGTGTGTGCCGCTGTGGGCTATCCGGGCGGACTGAAGGTGACCATACTGGTTCCTGATGGAGCCCAAGCAGCAAAGAAAACCTTCAACCCCCAGCTGGGCATTGAGGGAGGAATTTCCATCCTGGGAACCAGCGGTATTGTGGAGCCCATGAGCGTGTCTGCACTGGTGGATACTATCGCCCTGGAGCTTCACCAGGCTGCCGCCCTGGGGCACCGGAGGGTTATCCTGACTCCGGGCAATTACGGGGCGGATTTTTTAAAGGAACACAAGTTGGGCGGCGGAGTGATACCGATTGTAAAGTGTTCTAACTTTATAGGCGAAGCCCTGGATTTTGGGGCGGCCGAAGGCTTTGAAGAGATTCTTCTGGTGGGCCATGTGGGCAAGCTGGTAAAGGTGGCGGGGGGGATTATGAATACCCACAGCCGCTGGGCCGACTGCCGCACCGAACTCTTTTGTGCCCACGCCGCTGTGGCAGGAGCGGGACGGGAGCTGTGCCGCAGCCTGATGGAGGCTGCCTCGGCCGATGGCTGCATCGACCTGCTGAACCAGGCGGGGCTTCGGGAGGCAGTGATGGAGAGCCTGCTGGGGGCGATCCAGACTCATTTGGAACGCCGGGCTGCCGGAGCATTCCGGACGGGAGCGGTGCTCTTTTCCAACCAATACGGGCATTTAGGAACAACCACAGGAGCGGAGGCGATGATAAGAAAATGGAACCGATAAAAAAAGGAGCGTTTTACTGTGTGGGGGTGGGGCCCGGTGACCCGGAGCTTATGACGCGGAAGGGGCTGCGTACCCTGGAGGCCTGCCCTGTCATTGCCGCCCCCCGTACCAAAAGCGGGGAGATGCTGGCTCTGGACATTGCCAAACAGGCGGCGGATTTGGAGGACAAGCTAATTGTGCCTCTGGATTTCTCCATGACCCGGGACGAGCAGCGCCGCATGGAAGAGTATGAAGCGGGGGCCCGGGAGATCGCCGGGCACCTGGAGGCCGGACGGGATGTGGCCATGGTGAACCTGGGTGATGTGTCCATCTATGCCACCTGTACCCGGATGGCGGAGCTTATCAGGAAAATGGGTTTTTCCATTGTTATGGTACCAGGTGTTCCCAGCTTTTGCGCCGTGGCCGCCCGCCTGGGGGAGAGCCTGACGGCGGAGGGAGAACCCCTTCATATTTTTCCGGCGGGGGCCTCCGATCTGGAGCAGGCACTGGCTCTGAAGGGGACAAAGGTGCTCATGAAATCCGGGCGTCAGCTGTCCGGAGTGATCGAGTCTCTGGACCGGGCGGGTGTTCTGGAGCAATCCTCTCTGGTGGAGAATTGTGGTCTGCCCGGGGAGCAGGTGGCTGCTCCGTTGACCAAGGAGACACACAGCGGCTATTTTGCCACCATTGTAGTAAAGGAGTAAGGGCATATGGTACATTTTGTGGGCGCGGGGCCGGGAGCCCCGGATCTTATTACCCGGCGGGGAGCTGCCCTGCTGGAACAGGCAGATGTGGTGGTGTATGCAGGCAGCTTGGTGAATCCCGCCCTGCTGGGCCTGTGCCCGGAGGGGTGCCGGGTCTATAACAGCGCCACCATGACCCTGGAGGAGGTTCTGGATGTGATGATTCCGGCCTGTGAGAAGGGCGAGCAAGTGGTTCGCCTTCACACGGGAGACCCCTCCCTGTTTGGCGCCATCCGGGAGCAGATGGACGTTTTGCGCGAAAAGTATGTGCCCTTTGATGTGACCCCCGGGGTGTCCAGCTTCTGTGCCGCTGCAGGGGCGGTGGAGGGGGAGTACACCCTGCCCGGGGTGAGCCAGAGCGTCATCATCACCCGCATGGCCGGGCGCACGCCTGTGCCCGAGCGGGAGTCCATCCCGTCCCTTGCAGCCCATGGGGCAACCATGGTGATTTTCCTGTCGGCGGGCATGCTGGACAAGCTTCAGGAGCAGCTTCTCCAGGGGGCTTATACCCCGGAGACGCCCGCAGCCCTAGTCTATAAGGCCAGCTGGCCGGAGGAGAAAGTGGTGCGCTGCCCTCTGGGAGAGCTGGCCCAAAAGGGCCGGGAACACAATATTTCCAAAACCGCCCTGGTGCTGGTAGGGGACTTTTTGGCCGGAGAATATGAGCGCAGCAAGCTCTACGATCCCTCTTTCACCACGGAATTCCGGGAGGGAAAAGTATGAAGCTTCGCCTGCTGGCCTTTACCCAGCGGGGCTATGACCTGGCACGGACCCTAGGGGAGAAGCTGGGGGGCGAAGCCAGCCGCTGCGGCCGGGAGTGTACCCTGGAGGGCTGGACAGCGGAGGGCTTCCATACTGGGGATAACCTGATTTTTGTGGGGGCCGTGGGCATTGCGGTGCGGGCCATCGCTCCCTTTGTGAAGAGCAAGACCTCCGACCCGGCGGTGGTGGCGGTGGACGAAGGGGGAACCTATGCCATTCCCCTGCTCAGCGGCCACCTGGGCGGCGCCAACGACCTGGCCCGGCAGATTGCCAGGGTGTCCCAGGCCCAGGCGATCATCACCACCGCCACCGATGTGCGGGGCCTTTTCCCGGTGGATCAGTGGGCCCGGCAACAGGGGCTGCGGGTGGAGAACCCGGAAAAAATCAAGGCGGTTTCCGCCAAAGTGCTGGCGGGAGAGACTGTTTTTATAAAAAGTGACCTTCCCATATCCGGCGCACCGCCGGAAGGGGTGGCCTTGGGGGAAGAAGGGGACGTTGATGTGGAGATCAGCTGCCACCCAAGGGCAGAGACGGCCCTCCATCTGCTGCCTGCCGCCATGGTGCTGGGAGTAGGCTGCAAGCGGGGGACACCCAAGCAGGCGCTGGAACAGGCCTTTGCAGAGCTCCTGGCCCGGGAAGGGCTCAGCCCTCTGGCGGTGGGCAAGGTCTGCTCTATTGACCTTAAGAAAGACGAACCCGGCCTTTTGGCCTTTTGTAACGAGCATAGCCTGTCCCTGGAGACCTATTCGGCCGGGGAGCTGGCGGCGGTGCCCGGGGAGTTTCCCGCCTCTGACTTTGTGCGCAGGGTCACCGGAGTGGACAATGTGTGTCAGCGTGCGGCGGCCCTGGGCAGCGCAGGTGGAGCCGAGCGGCTGCTGGGAGAAAAATATCAGCGGGAGGGCGTAACCATGGCGTTGGCCCTGGGAGATGTCTGGCTGGATTGGAGGATCTATGAATAAGATCTATGTGGTAGGCCTGGGACCGGGAAAGGAAGAATATCTCTCCGGCCAGGCCCGGGCCGCCCTGGAGGAAGCCCAGGTATTGTGCGGCTATACGGTTTATGTGGATCTCATACGGGACAAGTTCCCGGACAAGGAGGTGTATACCACCCCCATGCGCCGGGAGACGGAACGCTGCCGCTGGGCGCTGGAGACCGCTTCGGCGGGGAAAACCGTAGCCCTGGTGTGCAGCGGCGACGCCGGGGTGTACGGTATGGCCGGGCTGGTACTCCAGCTGGCAGAAGAATACCCGGATACGGAGATTGAAGTTGTATCCGGCATTACCGCGGCCCTGTCCGGGGCGGCGGTGCTGGGAGCGCCCCTGGGCCATGACTTCTGCGTCATCTCCCTGTCCGACCTGCTGACCCCGTGGGATGTGATTGAAAAGCGGCTGGAGTGTGCCGCTCTGGGGGACTTTGCCCTGTGTCTCTATAACCCCTCCTCCAAAAAACGGGCGGATTATCTCCGCCGGGCCTGCGAAATTTTACTGCGGCATAAAGATCCCGGAACCTTGTGCGGCTGGGTGCGCAACATTGGACGGGAGGGGCAGGAGTACAAGATTATGTCTCTGGCGCAGCTTCAGGAGGAGCAGGTGGACATGTTCACCACGGTTTTTGTGGGCAGCAGTACCACGGCTGTATGGGGAGGACGTCTGGTGACCCCACGCGGCTATGAGGGAACCAAATGAAGGTGCTGGTATTTGGGGGTACCACCGAAGGCCGTCTGCTGGCCTGGGAACTGCTGAAGCGGGGGTTGGATGTCACCGTCAGCGTGGCCACCCCGCTGGGGGCGGAAGAGCTATCCGGCCTTCCTGGCCTGGACATCTGGGTGGGACGAAAAGAGGCACAGGAGCTGGAACAGGCGGTAAAATCCTTTGACCGCTGCATCGATGCCACTCATCCCTATGCCCGTCTGGCCAGTGAGAATATCCGGGAGGCTTGCCGGAGAGTGGGAGTGCCCCTGTGGCGTCTCAGCCGCCCGGAAAGTGTGTGCGAGGAAGTTATTGAGGTGGGCAGCTGCCGGGAGGCGGCGGAATATTTGGCGGGGCAGGAGGGGAATGTCCTGCTGACCACCGGGGCCAAGGAGCTGTCTGTGTTCGGTGGGATCCCGCCGGAGCGGCTCTATGTCCGGGTGCTCCCCTGCCATGAGAGTCTGGCAGCCTGCGAGGCTCTTGCCATTCCCCACCGGAATATCCTGGCCCTTCAGGGGCCCTTCGGGCAGAAGATGAACGAGGCTATGCTGGAACAGTACCACATCCGCTGGCTGGTCACCAAGGACGGAGGGGCAGCGGGGGGATTTCCCCAGAAGCTGGCCGCCGCCCAGGCGATGAAGGTGCCTGTGGTGCTGGTCAAGCGGCCGGAGGACCGGGGAATGACGATGGAAGCGCTTTTGAAAGAGGTGGAACTATGGCAGAGAGGACAGTGAAGCTGGTATCCATGGGGTGTGGGAAGGAGAACCTCACGGCCCAAGCCCAGGAAGCCCTGGAGAGAGCAGACCTGCTGATCGGTTCCCGGCGCCTGCTGGAGGAGGCTTCGTGCAGCAGCGCTGTACCCCGTTTGCTGGCCGTGCGGGGGGAGGAAATTCTCCACGCCCTGCGTTCCTGCCCGGCGCAGAATCCCTGCGTGCTGCTCAGCGGGGATGCAGGCTTTTACTCCGCTGCGGCGGGGCTGTTGCCCCTTCTGGAAGAGGAAAGCATCCCTGTTGAAGTGATCCCGGGGGTGTCCAGCCTCCAGGCCTTTGCCGCCCGATTACACCAAGACTGGAAAGGCTGGAACCTTTACAGTGCCCATGGGCGGAATTGCGACCCGGTGGCGGCAGTCTGCCAGGGAAAACCCGCCTTTTTCCTCACCGGAGGAACCTTGGGACCGGCGCAGTTGTGCGGTCTACTGACGCAGGCCGGGCTGGGAAGCCTTCGGGTACATGTGGGAGAAAACCTTTCCTGTGAAGGAGAAAAGCTTTATAGCATTAAGGCTGAGGAATGTGCCCAGATGTCCTTTGCACCCCTCAGTGTCCTGCTGGTTCAGCCTGTCTCTCGTCCGGCAAAACGAACGCCGGGAATTCCGGATGAGGAGTTTTTGCGGGACAAGGTGCCCATGACCAAGCAGGAGGTGCGCGCGGCCATTCTGGGCAAGCTGGCCGTGGGCCCCCACGACCTGTGCTGGGACGTGGGCGCGGGGACGGGGAGTGTCAGCGTGGAGCTGGCTCTTCAGTGCAGAGAGGTCTGGGCCGTAGAGCGGGAAACGCCCGCTCTGACGCTGATGGAACAAAACCGGAAGAAATTTGGAGCCTGGAATCTGCACATCAAAGGCGGAGAAGCCCCGGAGGTGCTAATGAACCTCCCGGCCCCGGACAAGGTGTTCATCGGAGGCAGCGGCGGGAATCTGAAGGAGATTGTGAGCGCGGTACACGCGGCCAATCCCAAGGCCAGAGTGTGTATCTCCGCCATTGCCCTGGAGAGCCTGCACACCGCCATGACTGTGCTGGAAGAGCTGGGGTATGAGACGGAAGTGGTGCAGATTTCCGTCAGCCGGGCCAGAAAGGCGGGAGAGCTTCATTTGCTTATGGCCCAGAATCCGGTGTTCCTCATAACAGGAGAACAGCCATGAGAGGGCTTATGGTGTCCGCCATGGCCAGCGGCGGAGGGAAAACCGTCCTCACCTGTGGCCTGATGGCCGCTTTTCGGCGGCGGGGTCTGGCCGTGTCGGGCTTCAAATGTGGCCCGGATTACATTGACCCCATGTTTCATACCCAGGTACTGGGCGTGCCCAGCCGGAACCTGGACGTGTTTCTTCAGGGGGAGGCCGGGGTACGCCGGAACTATGCCGCCGCCGGAAGAGCGGATCTGGCCCTGGTGGAAGGAGCCATGGGCTTTTATGACGGGGTGGGCGGCAGCGATTGGGCCAGCGCCTATTCTGTGGCCAAGCTTCTCCACCTTCCGGTGGTGCTGGCCATCCGGCCAAAGGGGTCCAGCCTGACCTTGGCCGCCCAGGTGAAGGGGCTTATGGACTTTCGCCGGGAAAACCGGATTTCTGCCCTGGTGCTTACCTGCTGCACGCCTGGGTTGTACGACCACTTGGCTCCCATTTTGGAGCGGGAAACGGGCCTTCCCGTGCTGGGTTATCTGCCCCCTATGGAGGAGGCAGAGCTGCCCAGCCGCCATCTGGGGCTCTATACCGCCGGGGAAGTGGAGAATCTGCGGGAGCGCCTGGAGGCGGTGGGAGAGCAGCTGGAACAGACGGTGGATCTGGACCGGCTGCTGGCCCTGGCCGGAGGAGAGGCGGCGGAAGAAAAGGCGATTTCGCCCCAAAAGCCCGTTTGCACCATTGCCGTGGCCCGGGACGAGGCCTTTTGCTTCTACTACCCGGATAACCTGGAGGCTCTGGCGGCAGCGGGGGCGCAGCTGGTCTATTTCAGCCCTCTCCGGGATCCGGCCCCTCCCGCGGCGGATGGGCTCTACTTAGGGGGTGGTTACCCCGAGGTGTATGCAAAAGGGCTGAGTGAAAACCGGACCATGCGGGAGGGCATCCGGTCTTTGATATTGGCCGGTCTGCCCACCGTGGCGGAGTGCGGAGGATTTCTGTATCTTCAAAAGACTTTGGAGGACGAACAGGGGCATGCCTGGCCTATGACAGGGGCCTTGGAGGGGGCAGGATACCGCACCGGACGGCTCCAGCGCTTT
>CAUFAM010000038.1 GCA_959022875.1 uncultured Oscillospiraceae bacterium
GGAATTTGCATAGTCCCGCGCTGCCTGCGTTGCTTCAGGCGGCTTCCGGACGCACGTACACCTCATCCACGAATACCCAGGTGTATTTCCCGGCCAGGCGGTTGGTGGCTACCCGGTTTTGAATGGTCTCCATGGTGACGTTGAGGGCGGTGGGCTTCAACTGGTCCCCCATCTCGTAGAGGTCAAAAACAATGATCCGGCTGTCTATGTCCACGTTGGTCTCATGGGCAAACATATTTAAGGAGCCCTCCACGAACAGCTCGGAGGCCAGGGCCAGCTCCTGGGCCTCCCGTTCCGGCTGGCGCTTGATCTCGTTCCTCCAGTCGGAGAGGATGGGCTGGCGGGCCTTGCCGCCGCTCTTGATGAAGTCGTGGTACACGCTGGCGGTGCAGCGGTCAATGATGGATTTATGGAAAGCCCCCAACTGGCCCTCTCCCATCTGCTGTTCGCAAATGCTCATCAGCAGTTCGGACTTGAGGGCCACCGGGTTTTCCCCCATGCCGTAGCCTCTGGCGATTTCCAGAGGATTGATGTGGTGGCGGCTGTTTGGGGAGATCTCCAGGACGATCCCCCGGAGGGCCCGCACCAGGTCCCCATACTCGCGCTCGGCGTCGATGATGATAATATCATCATTGGTAGACAGGGCGATAAAGGTGATAAACTCCTTCATGGTGAAGGACTTGCCGGAGCCGGAGACGCCCAGGATGAAGCCGTGGGGATTGAGGAGATTCTTGCGGTTGCAGATCAGAAGATTTTTGCTGACGGCGTTGACGCCGCAGTAAATGCCCCCCATGTCCTGAATCTCCTGGACGCGGAAGGGCATCAGGGAGGCCGCGGCCTCGGTGGTCAGCGTGCGGGTCACGTCGATGGAGCGCAGGCCATAGGGCAGGGCGGTGTTAAAGCCGTCCTCCTGCTGGTATCTGAGAATGGAGAAGTCACACAGGGACTTGGAGAGCAGGGTCTCCGTGTCGGCGTCGAGCTGTTCCAGTGTGTCGGCCATGTGCAGCAGGGTCACATTGGCATAGACCATGCGCTGGTCCCTGGTGCTCAGATCGTCCAGAAATTCCTTGGTCTCCGCCCTCTGCTGTTCCAACTCATAGGGGACCACGGCGGTAAAGTTGTTCCGGGCGTTCTGCCTCTGCTGCCACCTGGTAATATCGCTCTCAATACCCATGATCTGAGACTGCACATCCCGCACCGCTTCGTCGGTGGGGACCGGGAGCAGGTCGATGGACAGCACCAGCGTCCGGGGGAAGTCGGCCATACTGGTAATCATGTCGTCCTTGATGTAACTGGAATACTTCCGCATGAACAGCACCCGCCCCACTTTGCCGCCCAGTTCAAAGTGGTCGGAGAGAAACTTCATGCCGTCAGGGGCGATGTAGTCTTTGAAGCTGTGCCCCAGGCGCATGGAGGCGTTCAGGTCAAACTTGTAAAACTGTTCCTCGCCGGGCCGGAAGAAGTCGTGGAGGATGCGTAGGCGCTCATAGGTGTCCAAGGCTTTCGCGCCGCTGTCCAGACGCCCCAGGTTTTTCGAGAGGTCGGCGTCTACCCGGTGGAAAAATGCCCTGGCCTCCTCCGCGTTCTTACGGGCCACGGAGACGGTGATGTACTTGTCCTGGATGAGGTTGTTGCTGGCCGCCGCCTTTTCCGTGAGCACCCGGTTGTATTCCCGGCGGTACAGGTCCAGGTCATCCCCGCACTCGCGCATGAGGACGCTGTGCTGAAAGTCGGAGCTGTTGAGGCGGCGGTTGTGAATGGTGATCTTGGTCACGGCGTCGGTGGGCAGGCTGTTGAGGACGCCGCAGTAGGATGTGAACATATCCCGCTGGTCCTCGTAGGAGGCCAGGGAGTAGTTGATGTCCGCAAAGCGCCAGGTCTGGCTGAATCTGCCGTTGACCTGCCAGATCCCATCCTGCCAAACCCGCTGGATGGGGATGGACTGCTGTACGCTGCGGGGGATCTTAAACGGGACACGCTCGCCCCGGTTGGCCGCGGCAAGAGTTTTACGCATGGCGGCGCGCCCCCTTTCTGACTGGGGCCGCATAGGCCGGGAAAAGGGAGAGAAATTGCTTTTTCATAGGGACCTCCTTCAAAATGGACGGAAAGAGGCCATGACGGTCCGGCACCCAAATCTGCCGCGCATCACACCCCTTTCCGCTGAAATCAATCGCCGCTGCTGCGGACTGAATTGGAACACGATGGGGGGAGCCGCCAAAAGTCCCCTCAAATTGAGGGGACTTTCAGCCGTTCCCGGCGCTCAGGGTTTCTTTCCTGTTCCCCATATCTTTCTCTGCTCCGGCATGGCCTGGAGGTAGATATTCTCCGCCCGGTACACACGGGGCCCGGCGCACAGGACCTGGGACTTGAGAAACGCCCAGACAAACCGCTCAAAGGTCAGGCCGTTGTAGCGGAAAAAGCCGGTCACAGCGATGGGGGCGGCTGCCAGGATGCACAGCCAACTGGCGGCCTCCTGGCCCACAACGCCTTTGAACATGAGGTAAACCCCAACCGCCGCGCCTACGGCCAGGGCGGAACAGAGAAATTGCCGCGTGGACAGGCCGAAAAAGATCGTCTCCCGGTGCTGGTGGACTTCCTTTGGAATTTTGATCTCCATATTGCTATCACCTCGAAAATGGATTTTTTGACACGTTTTTTGAAATATGAGATAATATTTGTAGGAAAAACCATACATTTCAAAAACAAATAGAGGAGGATTTTTATGTTTCGGAATCTGACGCTGGCACAGCAAATGTTCTTTTTCGTCCTGGCCGTGTTCCTGATCCTGCTGGTATTCCGCATCCTAGTAAAGCTGAAACTGGCTCCTGTACTGCTCTACGCCGCCTGCGCGAACCTGATCTTCCCTGAATGGGTGGCAGAGCAGAAGGCGCTGTACTGGGCCATCCTGGCCGGTCTGGTGCTGGTGACGATCTTCCGCTGGGTCGGCCCCAGGCTGACCGCGCACATGGAGGAGCAGCGGATCATGCGGGAGATCGTGGAGCAGAGCCGGGCGGCGGAGGCCATGGGGTATCGGAATGACCAGATTAGTTTTGAGGTCAAGGAAGGCACTCCGCAAATCAAAATCAGGCAGTAAAGCAACAGGGGGATGGGCTGCAAGCTCGTCCCCCTGTTGCTTTGCCGAAAGTCCCCTCAAATTGAGGGGACTTTTTATAGGCCGAACAATTCTCGCACAATACGCTCGGCACCCTTTACCAGGCCAACCAACACCAGCATATTGAAAATAGTCTCCGCGATGTACTGCCAGGCCATGACCACGGGGGTCAAGTTGGTGTCCAGAACCGGGGAACCGCTGGACATGAAGGCGGAAAAAATGAGGCAGGCCAGGACGATCACGGCCCCCTCCATGCACACGCCGATATAGGACTTGATGAACTGCTTCCCCGCGAAACTGGTCCCTTCTCCGGCGAAGGTCGCCAGAGGGATCGGGGCCAGGGCAGTAAAAATGTAGAGGCGGAAAAAGCGGCCATAGACCGTCATAATGAGGATGAAGGACATCACCGTGATAAACAGGTTGCCCAGCATGGCTACCAGCCAGAGGGGGATGCTGGCTAAAAAGCCGACGTTTTCAATGGCGTCCACCATCTCCTGGGGCACCGTCACACCGGCGGCAACCATGCCGCCCATTCCGCTCATCACAGACTGGACAATGCCGCCGCAGATGGAAAAAACCACGGTCATGATCTCCATGGCGGAGCTCACCGCCACCTTGGCGGCAATAAAGCGGATGAAATGGCGCAGGGCGTATTCCGGCCTTTGCAAGTCCCGGAAACTGGCTGCGGACTGGAAGATTCCCATGGCGAAAAACAGCACCAGAAGGCCGTAGCCCACGGCCTTCAGCCCCTCATTGATGCCGACAATGGCGTTCCATATATCGCCGCCCCGGAACTCCTGGGGCGTGGTGGTAATCAGGGACCATATCTCGGTCAACTTGTCGTTCCAAATCTCAAAGGCGGATTGCAGAGCCTGCACCACCCAGTTATCGCTCACAGCCCCCACCTCGTTTCTTTCTTGGAGGGGGCGGCTGATTGAAAATCAGCCCCGCCTCCTTGTCAAAGTCAGTCGCCCGTACCTTATGGACCGCCTCACGCCGGGAACAGCCGAAGTAGGACCGCACATGGATTTGCTCGTTTGGTGTCTGTACGGTCATCTTCCATGCTCCAAAGGGTGTCCTGGTACAGGAGAGAATTTTGTTGTACTTCCGCATGGCAGGTCACACCACGCCGATAGCGGACAAAATCTCCTTGGAAAAAGCGATGAGCAAACCACCGAATACGCAGAGGATGCCCTGGGTGCGCTGGGAGGCGTCGTGAGACTGGATGGACATACCCAGGTGGCCGCTGCCCCAGACCAGCACGATCACGCCGACGGCCTTAATGCACGAAAAAATGAAGTCGCTGAGGTTGTTGACAATGGTAAGGGGATCGGTGTCGGCGGCCAGGGCCGGGCAGGCCAGGGCGGCGCACAGGGTCAGCATGAGGACGGCGGAGAAATAGAGGCGGTGGCCCCTTCCGGTCCGCCACTGAGAAAGGGTATTCGGCTGGGGGTGTTTCTTGTTCAACATGAAAATCAACCTTTCTTATTCCAGAATTTCGATGTAGTCCAAACTCTCAAAAGGCACGGACAGGTCGGCCTGGGCGTAAGTCAGTCCGGGGTGGTGAACGTAGGGCGCTGCCCCGCCGTCCTCCGTCAGTTTGATATAGGGGTGCTTGAGAATGTCATACTTCTTGTCCATCACAGGGCGTTCCCCCCGGATGAACAGCAGGGCGTAGTCGTTGTCCAGGGTCCGCACCTCGTCGGGGGTCATCAACTCCCGACCCGTCTGCTGGTAGCTGACGGAACTGGAGCCGTGGGAGCCGCGGGACACGCTGCGGTTGCGGGTGTCCAGGGTCTCCTTGCCCAGCAGCTCGGAGATATACTTGTGGGTGGACGGCTCATTTCCGCCCAGATACACCAGCGTGTCGGCGTTGCCCAAAAGCCCTTCCCAGTCATCCTTGAACAGGGCCTTGAGGGCGGAAATGTTTTGGAGTACAATGGTGGACATGATGTTGCGGGAGCGCATGGTGGCCTGGAGCTTGCCAAAGTCATCCGGCAGGGAGACGTTGCAGAACTCGTCCATCATCAGGCGGACCGGGACGGGCAGGGCCCCCTGGTGTACCTTGTCGGCCTGGTAGTAGAGGGCCTGAAAGGCGCAGGTGTAGAGCATCCCCACCAGGTAATTAAAGGTGCCGTCGTTGTCTGGGATGATGGCGAACACGGCCTGCTTGCGCTCCCCCATGAGGCCCAGCTCCATATCGTCCCGCGAAGTGATGCGGGTGATCTGAGGCAGGATGAAAGCGGAAAGCCGGACAGCGGCGCTCAATAAAATGCTCTTGGCTGTTTTTCCGGCGGCCTGCTTGAAAATCTTATACTCCCGCACGGCCACATGATCCGGTTCTTCCTCCTCTAACGCCTCAAAGAGCATATCCAGGGGGGATTGAAAATCATCGTCATCCTCTCTGGCCCCGCCGTTCTCGATCATATACATGACCATCTCCAGATTTTGTTCCTCCGGCGGGGCTTCATGGAGCAGATACAGGATGAGAGCGGTGTCCAGGGCGATCTCGGATTTCTCCCAAAACGGGTCGTTGTTGGTGGAATTTTTCGGTGTGGTGTTCTTAATCAGATTGTTCACCAGTTTCATAGCGTCCTTGTCGTCCTTCAGGTATGGGAATGGGTTGAAGGCGTCGGAGCGGTCGGTGTCAATGAGGTCAAACACCTTGATAACATAGCCCTTTTCGATGAGCAGCGGGGCCACGGCCCGCATTGTCTCTCCCTTGGGGTCCGTGACCAGAAAACTGCAATTCGCCTGCATGAGATTGGGCTTGCAGAAAAACCTTGTCTTGCCCGCGCCGGAGCCGCCGATGACGATTTGCAGGAGGTTGCGGCGGTGTACCTTTCCATTGAGGCCCATGCGGACATTTTGTGTGAGGATGGTATTCTGGAAGGGTGCCTTGTCCCGGTACTTGCGGTCGAGCAGCTTGGGACTGCCCCACTTGGCGGAGCCGTGTTCCTCACCGGGCCTCCTGTTCTCCCTGGTGGAGCAGTAGAGCACCACGGAGAAGCCGTAGATCAGCAGGGCTCCCAGCATGAATTTGGGGGTGTGAGGCGTCCAGCGGATGGCAAAGGGCCGCTCCAGCAGTCCGCTGAAATGGCCCATCAGGTCAAAGACAGTCATACCCTCCTCATAGCCGGAGGCCAGGAGGGCCGCCAGATAGAGGACAGGCAGGGTGAGCGCCGCCCACAGGAGAGGGCTTACGGTGTTGTTTCTACGCATAGAGCCGCCCCCTCACCGCTCCGGTCCAGGCGGCCGGTCCCGGCTGGCCGGGGGATGTTCCGGGTCTTGCTCCCCCAGGGCGTGGAAAATGGCGTTACGGTTATACCGGACTTCCTCCTGGGTCGCCCCTCCCATCGTAATAGAAGCATCCTCCAGGCCCTCGATCCGGCTGTTAGGCAATCGTGTGATCCGGCCATAGGTACAGCCATCCAGACGGGCCCCGTTGAAGTTCAGCCGCCCCACGGAACAGTCAACCGTGTTGCAGCGGGTCATACGACTGCGGAGAAAGGCCGCGGAATGGATGGAGCAGTCCCGGAAATGCGTGTTTGCCAGTGTGGAATCCGGGAATAAAGTAAATTCGATCCGGCAGGAGTGGAACTCACAGCCATATAACCTCGTATCCCAAAATTTCACCCCATACAGGCGGCATACATGAAAAGAGCAGTCGGAGAAATGAGAAAAGTTACAGTTGGCATTGTCCGGCATACAATAGAGTGTCACATGGTCAAAATAGCTTTCCTGGAAGAAATTACGCGGAAAACCTGATTTCGCTGCCCGATCATAGATCTGTTGGTCAATGACCTTCATGGGCCGGTCCATCTCCAGTTCTATGGTCTTGTACTCGAATTGCTTATGGCTGGTCCTGGTATAGGGGACGGTCAGCAGGGCCTTTTGCGCTTGAAAGTCCCGGATAGACTGGCGGAGCACCGCCACTTTCCCGGCATAGGCCCCTCTATCCGCTTTTGCCGCCCAATCCAGCAGGGGTTCCAGCGGCATATCGTTCCGGCCCTGGATATAGTCGTTTACATTCCGTACACGGCGGGCCCGGTTGCTGCCGTTGTACTGGATGGGGTCAATGTCCTCCAGCAGGTCAGCGATATTCTTGCTGATCTCATGGCTGCTTAAAACGGCTTGATAGTCTGGCATACGTTCCTCCTTCAAAAGGGGAGCGCCAAAACTCCCCTCAAATTGAGGGAAGTTTTGACGCTCCAGGATTGCAGCTTAGTAGCCCGTTCTGGGCAGGGGCTCCGGCTTGCCGTACACAGTCGTTACCCAGCGGCTGACGGCCTGGACCCACTGGCCGTTATAGACGCCGCCCGCGTCCGCCACATTGGTAAAGGAGCCGGAGGGCAGGCTGCCCACGGCGGTACAATAGAGATAGGGGGTCTCCACCTGGGCAAAGCCCGCGGGGGCCTGGCCGAACACGAACATAACCTCGGTCACGCGCTCATTCGTGGCAAGGCCCAGAGCCGCGGCGCTGGCTGCCAGGATATAATTCTTGCTGGTGGAGAGGTTATCGGCCAGAGTGCGGTACTCCCCGCCGTTCACACGATAGGTGATCTTATAGGTGCCGGGGAAGTTATACGTGCCGGTGACAACAGTGTCCAGCCGCACCTGGGCGGGGATGGTATCCCTCCAATAAAAACTGTCCAGCCGGACATTGGAGGTATTGGCGATGCCGGAGAAGGTGTAGCGCACCGGCTGGCCGCCCATGATCTCCTTGGGGCCGGTCTTGGTGATGGACACGCCGGTGGTCAGGCTCTTGTTTGTCACTTCAAAGCGGACGATCTGGCCCTCATGCTCCAGGTAGGCGGTGAGCTCTGTCTCATTGACGCCATAGTGGTTTGGGGCCTTGACCTCCCGGATGGTGTAGCGGGACAGCGGGAGCTGTTTGGAAACCGCAAGGCCCCGGCTGTCGGAGCGGATGGTGTCCACCAGATTGCCTGCCCTGTCGTAAATCTCAAAGATAGCCCCCTCCAGTAGCGTCCCGGCGGGCAGGCCGGTGGTGGGGTTGTAGTCGGCGGACCGCTTGATA
>CAUFAM010000039.1 GCA_959022875.1 uncultured Oscillospiraceae bacterium
TGGGTCCCCTGGAGCTGGCGGACATGATCGGCCTGGACATCCTGCTGAACGTAATGAACGTTCTGTCCAAGGAGTACGGCGAGAAGTATCACCCCTCCATGATCCTGCGGAAGATGGTGACCGCCGGTTTCCTGGGCCGCAAGAGCGGCGCCGGCTTCTACATCTATGAAAACGGCAAGAAGGTGGGGGTCAACCCCGTCCTGGTTCAGCACCACAGCCTGGAGCAGTAATCCAACGGACATACCAAGCCCGGACCCATCCATTGGGTCCGGGTTTTTCTTGCTTTTTGGACAAAAACTGGGCTATAATGAGGCAAAAGAAACGAGGAGGAGAAGACGATGCCCGGTTTTGCCATGTATGACAGCCCCTTTGGCCCCGTCCGCATGGACTATGAGGGAGGCGTCCTGCTGCGTCTTCGCGTGGTGGAGCCCACGGAAGAACGGGGGGAGCGTACACCGCTGACGGAAGAGGTGTACCGGCAGCTTCAGGAATATTGGTCTGGAAAGCGGAGGGCCTTTGACTTCCCCTATGAACTGCGGGGAACGGAGTTTCAGAAAAAGGTCTGGGCAGCCCTGGAGACCATCCCTTACGGACAGACCTGTACCTACGGGGACATTGCCCGCATGGTGGGCAGTCCGAAGGCGGTGCGGGCCGTGGGGGCCGCCAATGGAAAGAACCCCATCTGGATCGCGGTGCCATGCCACCGGGTGGTGGGGGGCAACGGAACCCTCACCGGCTACGCGGGCGGCATCGAGATGAAACGCCGTCTTCTGGAGCTGGAGCAGGCGGGGATTGGAGAGAAATGAAGAAAGCAGTTGACAAACGGAAAAAAACTGCTATAATCGTCCAGTACAACTCAATAGCCTTATCAAGAGTGGTTGAGGGACCGGCCCTATGAAACCACGGCAACCTGCCCCTGAGCAAGGTGCCAAATCCGGCGGTAGTGTATCGCAAGATGAGGGTGCAACCAGAATCGAACGCTCCGCCGCCAAGGCGGGGCGTTTTTCATCCTCCAAGAAAAGAAAGGAATATCATTATGGCAAAGAGACTGTTTACTTCTGAATCGGTAACTGAGGGACATCCCGATAAAATCTGCGACCAGATTTCCGACGCGGTGCTGGACGCTATGCTGGCTAAGGACCCCATGTCCCGTGTAGCCTGTGAGACCACGGTGACCACCGGCCTTGTCCATGTGATGGGTGAGATCACCACCAACTGCTATGTGGACATCCCCAAGATTGCCCGGGAAGTGGTGCGGGACATCGGCTATGACCGGGCCAAGTTCGGCTTTGACTGCGACACCTGCGCCGTGCTCACCTCCATCGACGAGCAGTCCCCCGACATCGCCATGGGCGTGGACAAGTGCCTGGAGGCCAAGGAGGGAGAGCAGGATGACGGCCTGGACAACGGCGCCGGCGACCAGGGCATGATGTTCGGCTATGCCTGTGACGAGACCCCCGAGCTTATGCCTCTGCCCATCTCCCTGGCCCACAAGCTGGCCATCCAGCTGACGAAGGTGCGCAAGGAGGGCCAGGTGACCTATCTCCGGCCCGACGGCAAGACCCAGGTCACTGTGGAGTATAACGAGGACGATACCCCCAAGCGCATTGACGCGGTGGTGGTCTCCACCCAGCACGGCCCCGAGGCGGAGCTTGAGCAGATCCGCAAGGACATGATCGAGCTGGTCATCAAGCCCATCCTGCCCAAGGAGCTGCTGGACGACGAGACCAAGATCTATGTGAACCCCACCGGCCGCTTTGTGGTGGGCGGCCCTCAGGGCGACTCCGGCCTCACCGGACGGAAGATCATTGTGGACACCTACGGCGGCAGCGCGCCCCACGGCGGCGGTGCCTTCTCCGGCAAGGATCCCACCAAGGTGGACCGCTCCGCGGCCTACGCCGCCCGTTGGGTAGCCAAGAACGTGGTGGCCGCCGGTCTGGCCAAGCGCTGCCAGGTACAGCTGGCCTACGCCATCGGCGTGGCCCGGCCTGTGTCTGTGCGGGTGGACACCTTCGGCACCGGCACGGTCTCCGACGGCAAGCTGGAGGAGGCGGTGGAGAAGGTCTTTGACCTGCGCCCCGCGGCCATCATCCGGGACCTGGACCTGCGCCGGCCCATCTACCGGCAGACCGCAGCTTACGGCCACTTCGGCCGCAGCGACCTGGATTTGCCCTGGGAGAAGCTGGACCGGGTGGAAGAGCTGAAGAAGGCTCTGGGCTAACAGACAGCAAAAAGGCTGGAACGGAATTTCCGTTCCAGCCTTCTTTTATTTGGTGGCTTCCAGGGCTACCCAACCGTTTTTCTCCCGCTTGCGGGTGAGCTTCAATCCTGCCTTGCGCAGGGCGTCCTCCACCTCGTGGGCCCGGGTGTCGATGATCCCCGAGCAGAGGAACACCCCGTCCTCCTCCAGCAGGGGCGGAACGTGGGGAGCCAGGGGGATGATCACGTCGGCCACGATGTTGGCCAGCACCAGGTGATACTGCCGCTGGGACAGCTCCCGGACCAACGCGGCGTCCGAGAGGACATTGCCCGCCCGGACCGTATAACGGTCTTTTCCGATGCCGTTGAGGGCGGCGTTTTCATAGGCCACATCCACCGCCTTGGGGTCGATGTCCACGGCAATGGCATCCCCGGCACCCAGGCACAGGGCAGCGATGGACAAAATGCCGCTGCCGCAGCCCAGGTCCAGCACGGCCCGGCCGGCCTTGGTGTGCTCCTCCACGCCCTCCAGACAAAGCTGGGTGGAGGCGTGGGAGCCGGTGCCGAAGGTGAGGCCGGGATTGAGATAGAAGGGCACCCTGCCATCGGGGACAGGGTCGTCCCGCATCCACTGGGGCACGACGTACAGCCGCGTGCCGATCTCCAGGGGCTTGTAGTACTTCTGCCAGCTGTAAGCCCAGTCGTTGTCGCTGAGGGGAGTGACGGTATATTCCCAGTCCAGGCCGTGGATGTACCGCTCCAGCTGTGCTTTTCCGTCCTCGTCGTCGGTGACATAGAACTTCACCCGGGTGACGCCCTTCATCTTGTCCAGCAGCTCCTGGTCCACATAGTCCCAATACTGCTTGTTCTGCTCCAGGAAGCGGAGAAATTCTCCCTCATCCTCAATGACCAGACCGTCCATTCCGGCGGCGGTCAATTTTGCACAGACCTCGTCCAGATGTTCCGGGGCGGTGTTGACGGCCACCTCCAGCCATTTTGTCTCCTCCAAAGTGAAACCTCCTTTTGGTTGGTAAATTGACGTTAGCGCTCAGAGCCCACATAGAACAGCGCCAGGGTGCCGGGGCCGGAGTGGGCGCCGATGACGGGGCCTACGTAGTTGATGTAAACTTCTTTAACCCCCAGCCGCTCCTTGACCATCTTCGCCACCGTCTGGGCATCCTCCAGACAGTCCCCGTGGCTGATAAAGACCACCTGGCCGGTGGGATCGGTGACCGTTTTCTCCATCTTGTCCACCAGGGCCTTCAGAGAGGCCTGGCGGCCCCGGGCCTTGGCAATGTTAATGAGGTGACCCTCATTGTCCACATGGAGGACGGGCTTGATCTGGAGCATGGAGCCCACCACGGCGGTGGTGGCGGAGATCCGTCCGCCCCGCTTTAAGAAGTGCAGGTCATCCACGGTGAACTGGTGGCACATGTGAAGCTTGTTTTCCTCCGCCCAGTCCCGGACTTCCTCAATGGAGCGCCCCTGCTCCCGCAGCTTGGCGGCCAGATAGACCAGCAGTCCCTGGCCCAGAGAGGCGCACAGGGTGTCCACCGTATAGAGTTTGCGCTCCGGGTACTTCTCCGAAAGCTCCTCCACGGCAATGCGGGAGGAATTGTAGGTGGTGGACAGGCCGGAGGAGAACGCCAGGATCAACACATCTTTCCCCGCCTGAAGCATGGGCTCCAGGATGTCGGTATACTGGGCCACATTGACGGCGGAGGTGGTGGCCACCTGCCCGCTGCGCAGCAGCTGATAGAAGGCGTGGGGATCCATCTCCCGGTTGTCCGGGTAGTTGTGGTAGGTCTGCTGGCCGATGGTAAAGCTGAGGGGAAGAACCTCAATATCCAGCTGCCGGACCATATCGGCCCCCAGGTCGGCAGAGGAGTCAGTTAAGATGACAAAATCAGACATAGCAATCTCTCCTTGTATCAAAATCCAGACGGGGATATTCCGTTATTTCCGCTTGCCCTTCTCGTCCCGGGGCTGGAGCACGTCCAGAATCCGAGCACAGGCCAACTGGTTGGCATAGCTGCGCAGGGCAAAATCCAGGGCCATCCGGGCCAGGTCTTGTTTCTGGGCATCGGGATCAATGGCCTGGGCAGTTTCGTTGAGGGCCCGGTCCAGGGCCTGGCAAAAGTAGTCGTAGAGCTCAGGAGAACTCTTTCCCGTCTCCCGTCCGGCGCTGAGCAGGGCGCCGATGTCCCGGACAGACAGAATCTGCTTCAGAGCCACCACGGCGGTGAGATAGCCTAGATGCTCCTGGTTGTAGCGCTTCCCCTCCGCCCGGGGCACCAGGCCGTCCTTGATGTAGTTATTCACCATGGCAGAGGTAAGCGGCGTGCTCTGGTCAAAGCGGATGAGCTGCCGGGGCATGTAGGAAATGAGCTGATCCATATAAAGGGCGATGTCAGGAAGATCCTCCCACCGGGTGGGACGCTCTTCCTCCATGCGTGTGCGAAGATCCTGAATTTCTTCCATGGGCGAAGATTCCTTCCTTATAATATTATATTCGATATTATATCACGGGATTTTGAAAGTATCAATGTAAAGCCGCTATCCTCAGGAGCGATTCAGGCGGCGGTGCAGACGGTCCATGGCAGCCTTGTGATCCAGAGAACGCAGAGAGGGGAAGGCCTTCAGCAGACGCTTTTGCCCAAAGCTTTCCTTTTCCATAAGGGCCTGGAGGTTGTCCTTCCACTCCTGAAGCTGACGGAGGTTCTGGGCCCGGCGGGCATCCAGACGGGCCTGGAAATCATCTTTCAACTCGTCCAGATCATCCGAAAACGCTTCCCGGCGCTGGGCCAGACGGTCGGAGAGCTCTTCCAGGTCTTCCCGCCAGTCGGCGCCTTTTTCCGCTGCGTCCAGCACCCGCTCGGCCAGATCCTCGCCAAAGTCGTTGGAGGCCTCCCGGATGTGTCCGGCCAGCTCGTCAATCAGGGCCAGACGGCGGTTGAGCTTGGCGATGGTGGAGACGGTGGCGGCCAGGTCGATGGCCATAACGACCATCAGAATGCCCAGCAAAACCAGTCCCACAGGGTGGGGGATCAGGCGGATGAGAAGCTGAACGGTGGGGTGGAGGATATCCACCACAAACAGACAGGCAAAACCCCAGGCCAGGGAAAAGCGCAGACAGATGTAGCCGCTGAGGTTAAAGGGCTCATTGGAGTAGTCCCACCACCGCTGGGCAAACAGCTTTTCCAGAACAAATCCGGTAAGCCATTCCAGGGCGGAAGTGAGCGCCACCGAGCCCAGAAACAGAAGCAGCAGATTGTCCTTCAGCGGCTCCAGAAAAGACAGCACAATTACCACGCCAAAGCCGTAAATGGGGCACCAGGGGCCGTTCAGAAACCCTCGGTTGACAAATTTCCCGGTTTTGGTGGCGGCGTAGCTTACTTCCGTACACCAGCCCAGGAAGGCATAGATAAAGTAGATCCACAGAGCTTGATAAAGCATGGAACGGCTCCTTTCTGAAAAAACTTGACAATTAATGATAAGCGAATTATGGGGAATTGTCCACCCCAAAGATTATGGAGGATAAAAATAAAATAGGATCATTTTCTAACAAAATACAGAGGTAAAACAGAAAAATCAAAGGTTTTAAGATGAAAATGTCATGCTTGACCCGCCATGGATTTTGCGCCGGGGGATACACACGGACAAAAAATAAGAAAAATTAAGAAATTGCGCACCTCGTGTTCCCGGAAATGGCGCTGGGGAAAGGGGAAAGGTGGACTGTGTGCCGCGGCGGCAAAGGGAAGGTTCCCTTGACAGAAGGACGGAAAAAAGGGTATTCTGATAGCGAAACACAATGAAAGTACAGCGGGGTATGACATGAACAAGCTGATCGTCGGAATTCTGGCCCATGTAGACGCGGGAAAAACCACCCTGTCCGAGGCCATGCTCTACCAGAGCGGTGCGGTGCGTAAGCTGGGGAGAGTGGATCACAAGGATGCCTTCTTGGATACGGACGTCCAGGAGCGGGAGCGGGGGATTACCATTTTCTCCAAGCAGGCCGAGCTTACCTGGGGGGAGCGGGCCATTACCCTGCTGGATACCCCGGGCCATGTGGACTTTGCCGCGGAGATGGAGCGCACCCTCCAGGTGCTGGACTGTGCCATTCTGGTCATCAGCGGCACAGACGGGGTGCAGGGCCATACCCGAACCATGTGGCGGCTGCTGGAAAAGCACAAGATCCCCACCTTCCTCTTTGTCAACAAAATGGACCTGGCCGGAGCAGACCGGGAGGGGGTCTTGGCGCAGCTGCGCAAAAAGCTGGACGCAGGCTGTACCGACTTTGGCGGCGGGCTCGTCCCCATTCAGGAGGATCTGGCTGCCTGTGATGAGGAGCTCATGGAGCGTTATCTCTCCGGGGAGGAAGTGACGCAGGAGGATGCAGCGGGCCTTGTGGCCCGGCGGCTGGTGTTCCCCTGCTGGTTTGGTTCTGCCCTGAAGCTGGAGGGAGTCGAGGGCCTGATGGACGGCCTGACTGTCTACGGCCCACGGCGGGAATATCCCGAGAAGTTTGCCGCCCGGGTTTTTAAAATTGCCCGGGATGGTAGCGACCGGCTCACTTATTTAAAGGGCACCGGGGGCAGTCTGAAGGTCCGCACCCTTTTGGAGGGAGCACAGGGGGCCTGGCAGGAGAAGGTCAACCAGATCCGCATCTATTCCGGCAGCAAGTATCAGACGGTGGACGAGGCCCCGGCGGGGACGGTGTGTGCCGTCACCGGCCTCACCCAGACCCGCCCGGGAGATTCCCTGGGGGCGGAGCCTCCCGCCGGAGAGCCGGAGCTGGAGCCGGTGCTCACCTATCAGGTGATTCTGCCCGCGGGCTGTGACCGCCATGCCATGCTGCGCAATCTGCGCCAGCTGGAAGAGGAGGACCCCCAGCTTCGGGTAGTGTGGAACGAGGCACTGGAGGAGATCCATCTCCAGCTCATGGGCGAGGTGCAGCTGGAGGTGATGACCCGCCTCATCCGGGAGCGGTTTGGGGTGGAGGTTACCTTCGGAGTAGGAAACATTGTTTACCGGGAGACCATCACAACTCCCGTGGAGGGGGTAGGTCACTTTGAGCCCCTGCGCCACTATGCCGAGGTTCATCTGCTTCTGGAGCCCGGGGAGCGGGGCAGCGGCCTGCGCATTGGGACAAGCTGTCCCACCGACCAGCTGGACCTCAACTGGCAGCGGCTGGTGCTCACCCATCTGCTGGAAAAGCGCCACCGGGGCGTGCTCACCGGCGCCCCCATCACTGACCTGAAGATCACCCTGGTGGCGGGACGGGCCCATGTAAAGCACACGGAGGGAGGCGACTTCCGCCAGGCCACCTACCGGGCGGTGCGCCAGGGCCTTATGCAGGCGGAGAGCCTGCTGCTGGAACCCCACTATAATTTCCAGCTGGAAGTGCCCATGGACTGCGTGGGCCGGGCCATGACTGACATCCAGGGCATGGGAGGAAGTGTGGAGCCCCCGGAGCAGGACGGGGAGAACGCCCTGCTCACCGGCCACGCCCCAGTGGCGGGTATGCGGGACTACTGGCGGGAGGTCACCGCCTATACCCGGGGACGGGGGCGGCTGAGCTGTTCCCTGCGGGGCTATGAGCCCTGCCCCAATCAGGAGGAAGTGGTGGCCCAGATGGGCTATGACCCGGAACGGGATGTGGAAAACACCCCGGACTCGGTGTTCTGTGCCCACGGGGGCGGCTTTACCGTCAAATGGAACCAGGTCCGGGACTATATGCATGTGGACAGCGGCCTGCGTTTGGGAGAAGAAGAGCAGGCACCTGCGCCCGCCGCCCCTGCCGGGGGACGGCGGGAGTACCGAGAGGGCAGCCTGGAGCAGGACAAGGAGCTCCAGGCCATCTTTGAGCGCACCTACGGCAAGGTAGAGACC
>CAUFAM010000040.1 GCA_959022875.1 uncultured Oscillospiraceae bacterium
TAGGGCGGCGCATAGGCCAGATCCAGCTCGGCCAGCTGCGTGGCCTTCATACCGCAGCGAATGGCGGTGGCCAACACGTCAATGCGCTTATCCACCCCACTCCGGCCCACGATCTGGGCCCCAAGCAGGCGCAGGGTATCCTTTTCCCACAGCACCTTCATGGTCATGGTCTGGGAACCGGGGTAGTAGGAGGCGTGGTTTTCCGGGGAAAGGACAACCTTATCATAGTCGATCCCGGCAGCCTGAGCTCCCCGCTCGTTGATGCCTGTGGAGGCGGCAGTCAGCTCAAAGAGCTTAATGACCGACGAGCCCTGGGCTCCGGAATAGCGGCTGTCTCCCCCGCAGATGTTGTCGGCGGCGATGCGCCCCTGGCGGTTGGCGGGGCCGGCCAGAGCTACCACTGCCCGGTCCTTGGTTACAAAGTGCTCCACCTCTACTGCATCGCCCACGGCATAGATGTCGGGCACAGAGGTCTCCATCCGATCATTGACCCGGATGGCACCCTTCTGCCCCAGCAGCAGCCCAGCCTCCCGGGCAAGGGCAGTGTCCGGGGTCACACCGATGGCCAGCAGCACCATATCCGAGTGCAGAGGCTCCTCCCCTTCCAGCAAGGTAGTGACCTGCTCGCCGCTGTGCGCAAATCCCGCCACGGCACTGCCCAGCTTCAGCTGCACCCCATGGCTTCGCAGCAGCGTATGCAGCTGGGCGGCCATATCGTAATCCAGCGGGGGCAGCACCTGGTCGGCGCGCTGCACGATGGTGACCTCCACCCCCATCTCCCGCAGGTTCTCCGCCATCTCCAGGCCGATAAAGCCGCCGCCTGCCAACACGGCGGATCTGGGCTGCTTCTCCTCCACAAAGCGGCGGATGCGCAGGGTATCCTCCACGGTGCGCAGGGTAAAAATCCGCTCCCCCTCCGCTCCAGCCAGAGGAGGCTGGGTGGGCCTGGCCCCGGGAGACAGCAGCAACTTATCGTAGTGCTCCTCAAACTGCTCCCCGGTCTCCAGATTGGTCACCGAAACGCTCTTCTTCTCCGGATGGATGGCGGTCACCTCGTGGCGCACCCGCACATCAATGCGGAACCGGGAAAAAAAGCTCTGAGGCGTCTGAAGAGTCAGCTCCCGCTGGTCGGTAATGACTCCGCCGATGTAATAGGGCAGACCGCAATTTGCGTAGGACACAAATCCGGAACGCTCAAATACAACGATCTCCGCCTCTTCGTCCAGGCGGCGGATCCGGGCGGCGGCCGTCGCTCCGCCTGCCACGCCTCCAACAATGATTACCTTCATATTCTTACCTCTCAATCTGCCCGTGATAATCCATAATACCGCCAATGTTGGTCACATTGGTATATCCCATCTTTTTCAGCATAAACGCCGCCTGCCCGCTGCGGGCCCCGCTGTGGCAATAGACGAACAGAGGGGTGTCCTTGTCCGGCAAAAGACCTGGTGCCTGTGTGATCTGCTGCAAATCCAGATTTTTGCTGCCGGGAATGTGTCCTTGTGCATACTCCTCCCGGGTGCGCACATCCAGCAGCACACTGCCGCTTGTGCTCCAGCAGTCCTCAACTCCCTGGTCGATGTCGGCCCGCTTAAAAAAATCAAAAATTCCCATGTGAATGCTCCTAATCTGGTTTTTTCTTATCCTAACAAATTGTCCCCGTCCCAACCGTGACAAAGTCACCAAAACAGCACGCCCCCTGCCGCGGCATTGCGCTGCGGCAGGGGGCGTTTGAATCTATGTTCCGGGTTTTTGTTACAGAATAATACAGATCAGACCGCCGGAACCCTCGTTGATGATCCGCTGAAGGGTCTCCCGAAGCTTCACCCGGGCATCCTCGGGCATACGCTTGATTTTGGCGTTCAGGTCTTCATTGACCAGCTCATGGAGGGATTTTCCAAAAATATTGGCCTCCCAGATCTTGCTGGAGTCCCCCTCATACTCCTGGAGCAGATAGTGGATCATGTCCTCGCTCTGCTTCTCTCCCCCTACGATGGGGGAAACCTCCGTCTCAATATCTGCCCGGATCATGTGTATAGAGGGGGCACTTGCTTTCAGGCGCACGCCATAGCGCCCTCCCTGCTTCATAATCTCCGGCTCCTCCAGTACCAGCGAGTCAATGGGCGGCACTACAATGCCGTACCCAGTCTCCTCAACCTCCTTGAGGGCGTCCGCCACCTTGTCATAGGAACGCTTTACCCCCGCCAATTCTGTGAGCAGGGCCATGAGATCTCCGTCGTCCCCGATCTGGAACCCAGACTGCTGGGACAGCGTATTGTAAAAGAGCGACCTGGGCAGTTCCATGGCCGCAGCCGATACGCCGGTTCCCAGGTCAATGGAGGAAATCCGCGCGGCACTGACCACCTCACAATTCTGGAAGGAATGGACCGCACTCTCCACGTCCCGGATCCTGCGCAAATTCTCCGTTCCCTCCCGGATGGCAGCATAGAGGGCCGCCTTAATGGGGTGTTCCTGGGGCAATGCATCCACCCAGGGAGGCAGAAACAAATCCAGCTCCTTCACCGGGAATTCATACAGGACATGTTTCAGAATACCGTTAATTTCCTCCTGGTTCAGTTCCAGACAGTTGACCGCCACGCAGGTGACATCATGGCGCTGGGCAATATCCGCACGGATTGCCCGGGCCCGGTCGGAATCGGGATAGGCGGAATTGAGCACCACCACAAAGGGTTTGCCCAGCTCTTTAAGCTCCGAGATCACCCGCTCCTCTGCCTCCAGGTAATCTTCCCGGGGAATATCGGTAATGGTACCATCGGTGGTTACCACAATCCCGATGGTGGAATGTTCGGAGATTACCTTCCTCGTCCCGATCTCCGCCGCCTCTGCCATGGGGATTTCATGGTCAAACCAGGGCGTTGTGACCATGCGCTCCTGCTCCCCTTCCAGCTGACCCACTGCGCCCGGCACCAGATAGCCCACACAGTCGATCATGCGCATCTGAAAAGCCGCGCCTCCGTCCACCGTCACCGCCACCGCGTCCTCAGGGACAAATTTGGGTTCCGCCGTCATAATGGTCCGGCCCGAGCCGCTCTGGGGCAGTTCGTCTCTGGCCCGCTCCCGGCGGTAGACATTTTCAATGTTGGGAATCACCAATGTCTCCATGAACCGTTTGATAAACGTGGATTTTCCCGTTCGGACCGGCCCCACAACGCCGATATAGATATCGCCTTCGGTACGCAGGGCAATATCCTCATAGATTTTGCGTTCTTCCACTTGCAATTCCTCCTTCGGCCGCCCAAGCCGGTTGTTTCCCTACATTCTATTGGGATAAGCCGTGGAATATGACAGGCCGTGAGAAATTGCCGGAGGATATAAAAAAAGCCGCCCGAGCCGGGCGGCTTTACGCAGGCTTATCGTGTGCTTGGAATCAGAAGCATTCTGCCTAAGGGCAAATCCTCCTCTTCCAGCTCATTGGCCTGGAGGATCTGCTCTGTGGTAGTGCCGTAGGCCTTGGCAATGTCCCAAAGCCCCTCTCCCGGCTCGGCCAGTCGAAGGACCACAGAGGGACGCTCTCCTCCGCCCCAGCTTCGTGCTTCTCCAAAGCTGGCCGAAGTGACCGTGGGCACCCCGTCGCTTACCGTGGCCAGGCAGGAAAATTCCACGGTGAAGCGAACCTCAACTCCGCCGGCCGCAGGAGCCGCAAAAACCTCTCCCAGGCAGGTACAGCGGCACATACACCGTGCATTCTCCGGACAATCCAACCGGCAGGAGACCGGAATAGAACGCCGGACGCACTGGGGAAGCTCGTTTTCATCCAGATACAGCACACTCAGCCAGGCGTCGGTGGTGAGTACCAGCTCATCTCCCTCCCGGCTCTGCTCTACCTTTCCCAGGCTCAGGCGGGCATCCACCACCGAGCGCACCATCTCCCCCGTCTCCAGCAGCTCCCGAACGGCCTGGGGCCTTACCGATTGCTCCCACAGGCGGCACAGGGTCTGAAGCTGGCACTCGGTGTCCATCTGGTAGGCGGTGCTGTACAGGTCCTGCAAGAGGGTCAGGCTTCTCCGGCCCCGAACCTGGGCCTGGGCCAGCAGCTCCAGGGTGAGCTCCAGCTCCCGGCCGTCGCTGCTGTCTGCCTCCCACTGAAATCCGGTGACCTCCACCTCAACCCGGCAGTCCCCATCCTCCTCTGCCCCGGCAACCTCCATGATCTGGGAGAAGGGCACGGACTCGTGACTGGTGGTCAGGGTGCCACCAGGCTCCTGGAGCAGGAGGTAAACCTCCACAGCCCCCTTAAAGATCAGCTTGCTTCCGATGAGCTTGCTCTCACTGCACACCGGCTCCGCCCGGACAGACAGAATCTGGGGCGGTTCCCCTCCGTTGGAGGGCAGGCGCAGCTGGTCAGAAAATGTAAAGGGTTTTTCCTGTACGCAACTGAGCTGATAATGCTCCCCCTGGAACTGTCGTTGGCAGACTGCTCCCTCCTGTGCGTTGGCTACACCGCAGCAGATGCTGCGCTCCACAGGCTGGCACGCCGTAACATCCACGGCCAGGTCCACCCGCAGCAGTACTTTTCTGGGATTCAAAGCCCTGGCCTCCGCACAGCGCAGCCGGGGACTGGCCAGCACCATGCCCCGCTCGGTCAGTCCAGGCGCCTCCGCCTGGCAGGTGAACGGCAGGCCCACCTCCATTCGGCGAAGCCCTGCCGCCCCCTCCGGCTGATACAAAATGACCGCCCGCACCATACCCGTCACCTGGGCCAGTCCTTCCCGGGCCTGCTTCCCGCTGAGGGTGGCCTGGCCGCACACATCTACAATCCGCAGAATGTCCGGACAGGCATCCGGTACGATACTCTCCAGGGTCTCCTCCTGGCACAGGGTAACCTGGGCCACTGTATCATAGTTTACGATGGTGTCTCGCTCAAATTCCAGTTCCATGGTGTCCTCTCCCTTTTGTCATGGTGTCATTCCGGGTTTGTGACACTATATGAGAGCGGACGGGGGGATATGTCCTTTTCTTTCGTTATTTCATTCCAAACATTCTCCGCAGCAGCCCCCGAAGGCACCGGGGGGAACGAACCACTACGATACCCATGAAAACGCCTCCCCTCCCTGTTAGACTGACCGTCTCCGGCTACCCCATTATATGGCATCTACGAGAGGATGTGACACATGGTAAGCGGTTTCCATCAGGACAATGTCTGGCCCTGCAGGAATGTAAAGTAAAGGATCACCAGAATCACCGCCGGAGCAAGGAAACGAATGATCCCAGCCCATGCTCTGCCCATGGGGAAGGCATAAAGGCCGCCGGAGGTAATTTCCTCCTCCGCCCGTTTGGTGCCTAACACCCAGCCGGTGAATACACACAGGAAAAATGCCCCCAGGGGAATCATCAAATTATCCGTAAAGCGCTCCATCACAGCATTCATGGGCACCATCTGCACCCCATTGGTCAAATCAAACCAGGGAAGGTTGATCCCCCGGCTCCCATCTTGGGACAGGGAATATCCCGCACTGAACAAGGACATGGGGATTGCAAACAGAGCCATAGCTTTTCCACGGGTCAGGTGCCACTCCTCGGTCATAAAGGCAACACAGGTTTCCAAAATGCTCATGGCGCTGGTCAGAGCGGCCAGAAACAGCAACAGGAAAAACACGGCTCCCAGGATACGGCCTCCGGGAATTCCTTCAAACACGGCCGGCAGCGCCATAAAGGCAAAGCCGCCTCCCATTCCAAGGCCCTCCTCACCCAAAGTGACAAAAACCATGGGAACAATGGCAAAGGCAGCCAGAATGGCAACCATGGTATCCAGGGCACAGATGACTGCAGCACTGGAAATAAGGTTTTCCTTCTTGGGCACATAGGAGCCATAGGTCAGGATAATTCCCATCCCCACAGACAAGGAAAAAAACGCCTGCCCCAAAGCCCCCACAAAGGTATCTCCGGTAATCTGAGACGGGTCTACCCGCAGCATGAAGGCAATCCCCTCCCCGGCTCCCGGCAGCGTCACCGCCCGGATGACACAGGCAATGAGCAGCAGGAACAATACCGGCATCAAAAACTTGCTCACCTGTTCAATGCCCTTGGCTACTCCCTTGCCAATAATGAAAACACAGATGGCCAGAAAGGCAAGGCCCCACAACAGCGGCTCAACGGGCTGAGAAATAAAATTCACAAAGTAGTCCTGATAGGGCATCACGCCAAAGCTCTGGTCGGTTCCATAAGCGAAAATGTACTTCAGCACCCAGCCGCCCACAATACAGTAGTAGGACATAATCACAAACAGGGCAATCTGTCCGATCCATCCCACAAAAGCCCACTTCCGGTTCAGCGCGCGGAACGCACCCACCGCGTTTTTCTGCGTGCTCCGGCCAATGGACAGCTCCGCCAGCATAACCGGAAATCCGATCAGCGCCACAATCAGCACATAGCAGAGAATAAACGCTCCTCCGCCATAGGCTCCCACTTTCCCGGGAAATTTCCAAATGTTTCCCAGACCAATGGCCGACCCGGCCGTTGCCAGAATAAAGCCAAGGTTACTGACCCACTGTTCTCGTTCTTTCATATCTGTTCCCTCCTGACACCCGCGGGAGCACACACCACTCCAGCAGGTTAAAAAAAACTCGTCGCAAGCGCTTCACGCTTGCGACGAGCTGGTACGGCTGAAGGGATTCGAACCCCCGACCTACTGGTTCGTAGCCAGTCACTCTATCCAACTGAGCTACAGCCGCATACTGTATTGGGCCTTTGCCCTGACAGCTACGCTAGTATACCACAGATATTCGGGCAATGCAAGGGTTTTTTGCAATTTTTTGAAATTTTTTAAAAGTGATTATTTTCACATCTTTTTCTCTATTTTTTCGCTATTTTGCGCTTATTTATGGAGAATTATTAAAATATGGCCCTCTGGCATTTGCCAGAGGGCCAAAAAATACATCGGAAATCAGCCACCGAACACTTTGATCATAAAGCCGGCAGCCACAGCGGAACCGATAACACCGGCCACGTTGGGGCCCATGGCGTGCATGAGCAGGAAGTTGGCGGGGTTCTCCTTCTGACCCACAGTCTGAGACACACGGGCAGCCATGGGAACAGCGGACACACCGGCGGAGCCGATGAGGGGGTTGACCTTGCCCTTAGTGAGCACATACATCACATTGCCGAAGATGATACCGCCGGCAGTGGACAGCATGAAGGCAAACAGACCCAGAGCAATGATCTTCAGGGTGTCAGGAGTCAGGAAGCTGTCATAGGTAGCCTTGAAACCAACGGACAGACCCAGAGGGATGGTCACGATGTTCATCAGGCCATTCTGAGCAGTATCGCTGAGACGCTCACACACACCGCACTCACGGAACAGGTTGCCCAGCATGAGCATACCGATCAGAGGAGCGGTATCGGGAATCAGCAGGATGACGAAGATGGTCACGGCGATGGGGAAGATAATCTTCTCGGTCTTAGAGACCACACGCAGCTGAGTCATCTTGACCTTACGGGCTTCCTTAGAGGTAAGGACCTTCATGATGGGGGGCTGAATCAGAGGAATCAGCGCCATGTACGAATAGGCCGCAATGGCAATGGCGGGCAGCAGCTTTGTTGCCAGCTTGGAAGCCGTCAGGATTGCAGTGGGGCCGTCCGCGCCGCCGATGACGCCGATGGCAGCAGCCTCACAGGGCTGGAAGCCGAGCAGCAGAGCCACCAGGAAGGCGGTGAAGATCCCCAGCTGAGCGGCAGCGCCCAGCAGCAGGGACATGGGGTTGGCCAGCAGAGGACCAAAGTCGGTCATAGCGCCAATGCCCATAAAGATAATGGACGGATAGATGGCGTACTGAACGCCCTGATAGAGGACCCACATAAAGCCCACAGAGCCGCTGTGTGTGGCCGCGTCATAGACGGGCTCATTCATCAGGCCGGTCAGGGGCAGGTTGGCCAGCAGCATACCAAAGGCAATGGGAACCAGCAAAAGCGGCTCAAAGCCCTTGCGGATACCTAAGTAGAGCAGCACACAGGCAACGAGGATCATAACCAACTGCCGCCAATCAGTTGGAAGTGCCGCGAAGCCGGAACCGCTCAGGATCTTAA
>CAUFAM010000041.1 GCA_959022875.1 uncultured Oscillospiraceae bacterium
CGGCACACGGCCATGATATTCACGCCGTTTTCCACAATAATATGAAGTTCGATGGACACCGTGCCATCCTCATTATAATATACCTTGACGCCCTTGGCCATGGACTCCCGCTTCAGCAGATGAACCAGTCCGTCGGTGGTGGAGCGCACTGCCATGCCCTTGACGCCGTAGCAGTTGGTAGCCGCGCTGCCGGTGACGGTGGTAAAGACCTCGCTGCTGATGCGGATCTCACCCAGTTCTGTTTGCAGTTTCATAGGATTACCTTCCTTTCACTGAGGATAGGGAGTTTTGATGCTCATACTATTCTATATTGTATTCGATTTTCGCCAAAAATACAAGTCCTAACTTTATTCCCTCCCAGTTTACCGCCCGGTTTTCTCCCCCGTTTCTTCGACTAATATTTTCCAGTTTTTGGAATATAATGGAGCCCACAACCAGCCGGCACCGGCGCGCCCGGGCCCCACTTAGGAGGAGACAGGCATGACAGCCAGAAAGATCATCCGCGCCAAACTCAATCAGCTGCGACAGCAATCCCAGCGCACCGGACAGGTCAGGCTATCCGCCTCAGCCTTGGCTCTGGGAATCAAGTCGGGCATATGCCTTCTGCTCTCGTCCGTTCTTTCGGGGGCTGCCATTTTTCAAGCCAGCGCACCCTTCGGCGTGGCTCTGGTAGGAGCGGCAGGGCCAGGACTGTGCGGGGGAGCCGCCTTGGTGGGGGCGTGTTTTGGCTATCTGACCACCCTGGACTTTTCCAACGGTCTTCGCTATGCCTCCGCTTCCATTCTCACCTTTGCGGTATGCTTTGCCTTTTACGACTGGAAGCCTATGCGAAGGCCCTGGGTCGTCCCAGCCATTGCCGCCTCCCTCAATGCCTTTACCGGTTTTATTATCCAGTCCCAGTGGGGCTGGAAGTCCGCGGACGTCATCTACTTCACCCTGGAGACCATCCTCACCGCTGCGGCCGTCTGGGCCTTTCACCAGGCACTGGAGCCCATGGGACAGCCTGTTCCGGACAGGCTCTCTTCTCCCGCCAGCCGGGGCGGTCTTCTGGCCCTTCTGTGTGCCTGCCTTATCTCCCTGGCCCCGCTGCTGCTCTATAAAGATATTTCCCTGGGCCGAATTCTGGCTGTGACCGCCGTCCTTGCCGCCGCCTGGCAGGGGGGCACTTCCACCGGGGCCATTGCCGGAGTGTCCCTGGGCCTGTCCATGGACCTGGCCAGCCAGGGTTCCCCCCTCTATACCATGGCTTACGGTCTGTCCGGTCTGGCGGCCGGACTGTGGCGGGGAAAGGGCCGGCCGGGGGCGGCCATAATCTATGCCCTTGCCAACGCCGGCGCGGTACTTTGGACCTGGGACAGGGGGCTCAACCTCTCCATTCTCTATGAGGTGCTCTTTGCCTGCCTGCTCTTTCTGGTCATCCCGGACAAGCCCATGCGCCAGCTGGGGGTCTGGCTGGCTGTCAAGCCCGCCGGGCCAGGGGACATGCAAGCCCAGCGGGCGGTTCAGCAAAAGCTGGAGCAAACTTCAAAGGCCTTCCGCTCCCTGTGCGACTGTCTGCGCTCTGCCTTTCGTCCTCCGGAAAACGACAACGACATTGCCACCGTATTTGACCGCACCGCCAGCCGCCTGTGCCGGAGCTGCTCCCTGCGCAGCCGCTGCTGGCAGCAGGACTACAACACTACCTTCAACGCCCTCAATGACGCCACTCCCGCCATGGTGGAGCGGGGAAAGGCCGTCGGAGGGGATTTTCCCCGGCACTTTGCCGACCGATGCATCCACTTTCCCGACTTTGTCTCCACCGTCAACGAGGAACTCACCGCCCTATTCTACCGCCGGCAGTATAACGCCCGCATCCGGGAAAGCCGCAGAGCGGTATGCCGCCAGTACGCCCAGCTCTCAGAACTTCTGGGGGAGGCAGCGACGGAACTGAGCCGGGAGCTGGCCCCCGACACCATCGGAGACCGGCGGGTGCGGCAGTATCTGGCCCAGCTGGGGCTCAATGTACGCACCTGCGTCTACCGGGACGGGCGGGGCCTTCTGCGGGTGGAAGCGGAGGGGCCGGACTATAGGGAGCTGTCACGCCCCAGCCGCCTTTCTGAGCTGTCCCTGTCCCTGGGGGTTCCCCTGCGGGTGGAGGCGGAGGGAGATCAGTCCCTGTCCCTGCTTCAGCAGGAGCCCCTTATGGCCCTGGCTGGGGTGGCCGCCCAGAAGAAAAACGGCGAAACGGTCAGCGGCGATGCCGGCACCTATTTCAAGCGCTCCGACGGTAAGCTCTATCTCCTCTTGTGCGACGGGATGGGCAGCGGCGAAGCCGCCAACCGGGAAAGCTCCCTGGCCGTGCGGCTGCTGGAGCAGCTGCTCCAGGCAGGAGTCAATACCCGCCACGCCCTGTCCACCCTCTCCTCCGCCCTGGCCCTCCGTGGGGAGGATACCGGGGGCTTTACCACGGTGGATCTGCTGCAAATCGACCTCTTTTCCGGAGAGGGGGAACTCTATAAGCTGGGGGCCGCCCCCACCTACATCAAAAAAGGCTCCTCGGTGCAGAGCCTGTCCGGTGCATCCCTCCCCGCGGGCCTTGCCGAGGGGGAGGCCTCTGCCCTGGACCACTTCACCCTCCGCCTCTCTCCCGGGGACTGCGTGCTTATGGTCAGCGACGGAATTTGTGGAACCGGGGATGATACCTGGCTTCGGGAACGGCTGAAGAACTTTGACGGCGTCAGCCCCAAGGATCTGGCCCGGGACCTCATCACCCACAGCCCTCAGGAGGCCACCGATGACCGCACCGCCCTGGTGGTGCGCATTGACAAGCGGACATAGAAAAGCAGCCCTGCCATACGGCAGGGCTGCTCGTTTGTTCTCTTAATAGGCTACGCCCCAGTAGATCATGTGCTTGGCGGGCTTTCCGCAGCACACGCAGGTGTCGGACACCTTCTCCTGGGCCAGGGGCATGCACCGGGACGTCACACCGGCCTGCTCCTTCATCTTCAGCTCGCACTCCAGCTCGCCGCACCACATGGTCTTGGCAAAGCCGCCCTCGGTCTCCATAAACTCCTTGACCTCGTCCAGAGTCATGCACACCTTGGTGTGATCCTCCAGATTCTTCTTGGCCCGGTCGTAGAGGCCCTGGTGAACGGCGTCCAGCAGCTCCCGGACGGTCTCCTCCAGCTTCTCCAGGGAGACAAAGACCTTCTCGCCGCTGTCACGGCGGCAGATGCAGCACTGGTTCTTCTCCATGTCCTTGGGGCCGATCTCCACCCGGAGGGGCACGCCCTTCATCTCATACTGGGCGGCCTTCCAGCCCATAGACTGGTCGGAGTCATCCATGGCGGCCCGGATGCCGGCGGCCTTCAGGCGGGCCAGCAGGCCGTTGGCGGCGTCCAGAACGCCGGGCTTGTGCTGGGCCACGGGGATGACCATGGCCTGGATGGGGGCGATGCGGGGGGGCAGCACCAGGCCGTTGTTGTCGCCGTGGGTCATGATGATGCCGCCGATCATACGGGTGGACACGCCCCAGGAGGTCTGGTGGGGATAGTGGGGCTGGTTGTCCTTGCCGGTGAAGGTGATGTCAAAGGCACGGGCAAAGCCGTCGCCGAAGTAGTGGCTGGTGCCGGCCTGAAGGGCCTTGCGGTCGTGCATCATGCACTCCACGGTGTAGGTCTCCTCGGCGCCGTTAAACTTCTCCTTATCGGTCTTGCGGCCCCGGACCACGGGCATGGCCAGCACATTTTCCATGAAGTCCGCGTAGATGTTCAGCATCTGCATGGTCTCCTCGCGGGCCTCCTCCTCGGTGGCGTGCATGGTGTGGCCCTCCTGCCACAGGAATTCCCGGTGACGCAGGAAGGGGCGGCTGGTCTTTTCCCAGCGCAGGACGGAGCACCACTGGTTGTACAGCTTGGGCAGGTCCCGGTGGGAGTGGATGATGTTCTTGTAATGCTCACAGAACAGGGTCTCAGAGGTGGGACGGATGCAGTAGCGCTCCTCCAGCTTCTCGCTGCCGCCGTAGGTGACCCAGGCGCACTCGGGGGCGAAGCCCTCCACGTGGTCCTTCTCCTTCTGGAGCAGGGACTCGGGGATCAGCATGGGCAGGGACACGTTCTCGTGGCCGGTCTGCTTGAATCGCTTGTCCAGCTCGCTCTGGATGTTCTCCCAGATGGCGTAGCCATAGGGGCGGTAAATAAACATGCCTTTGATGGAGGAGTAGTCAATCAGCTCCGCCTTCTTGCACACGTCGGTGTACCACTGGGCAAAGTCCACCTCCATGTCGGTGATCTGCTCCACCTGCTTCTTGTTGGGGTTCTGGGCCATATTGTCTCATTCCTTTATATTCAAAATGGGGGGTAATTTTCTCGTACCGTTTATTTTATGGCTGCGGGACAAAAAAGTCAAGTACTGTTCCTATTTCCCGGGAAAAAGAGCGGAAATCTTTCCAAACCCGCACGCCCTTCCCTGGCAGAGCCCGGGGACCGTAAGGCCGTCTTTTCCCAGGGCGTACTCCGCCGCCCCTCCCTGCTCTTCCCTTTTTCGGCAATGTCCACCTTGCTCCCCCCGTTCATTTATGCTACACTAAAAAAAACGCCCGGCTGTGCTCAGCCGCCATGGAAGGAACGGGATGTTTGTGGATGCCCAGCAAAGACGATTGGAAATAGCCCGCAGGCTTCAGCAGGCCGACGCCCCCATCAGCGCCACCGCCCTGGCCCAGGAGCTGTCGGTAAGCCGGCAGATCATCGTGGGGGATGTGGCCCTGCTTCGGGCAGGGGGGCTGGAAATCACCGCCACCCCCCGGGGTTACCTGCTGCCCAAGGCGGACTGCGCCGTGGTGTGTACCTTTGCCTGCCGCCACAGTTCAGAGCAGATGGAGGAGGAGCTCAACGCCATGGTGGATCAGGGCTGCACGGTACTGGATGTCATTGTGGAGCACCCGGTATACGGCCAGCTCACCGCCCCCCTCCACGTCTCCAGCCGGTATGATGTGGCCCAGTTCATCCGCCGCTGCCGCCAATGTGACGCAGTCCCCCTCTCCCAGCTCACCGAGGGACTTCATCTGCACACCGTCTCCTGCCGGGATCAGCAAAGTGCCCAGCGGGTGCGGGAAGCCCTGGAGGCACTGGGATTCCTCTACGAATAAGCAAAGCGCCCTTCCGCTTCACGGAAGGGCGCTTCTTTTTTATGCCTTGCTGTCCTCGTCCTCAGGATCCTGGGGAACCGGAACGGCTTTGACCTTTTTCTTGCGGGAGAAGATGTGACTAAGGTTGTCAATTACCGAGTAATAGACCGGCGTAAACACCAGGGTGATAATGGTGGAAATGGTCATGCCGGAGATCATGGCAATGCTCATATCCGACATCATCTCCGCCGCCCCCTCGGCCATGCCCAGGGCCATGGGCACCAGGGCCAGGATGGTGGTGATGGTGGTCATCAGCACCGGGCGGATACGCAGAGGGCAGGCGTGGAGGATGGCCTCCTCCCGGCTCTCCCCCCGCTCCCGGCGCTGGCGGATGTAGTCCACCAGAATGATAGAGGCGTTGACCACGGTACCGGCCAACATGATGAGGGCCACCAAGGAAATCATGGACAGGTCCCGGCCGGTGATGGGCAGGGCAAACAGCGCTCCGCTGAACGCCACCGGCAGGATCATCATGACGATCACGGGCATAAGGAAGGACTCAAACTGGGAGGCCAGCACAAAGTACACCAGGCCCAGGGCCACCACCAGAGCCAGCAGCAGATCCCCAAAGTTGTCCATCATGTCCGTATAGGCGCCGGTAATCTCGGCGGTATAGCCGTCGGGGAGGGTGTAGCCATCCAGAATGCTCCGGATCTCCTTGGTAATGGCGGTGGTGTTGCCGCTGATGGTGTCACCGGTCACCGTCACCTGGCGGGTCTGGTTGACCCGGCTGATGCTCTGGGGCGCCAGCTCCACCTCTACCTGGGCGACGGCGGACAGGGGCACCGTCCCGCCGAAGGAGGAGGGGATGGCCATCGAGCGCAGGGCGTCCAGGCTCTCTGCGGCGGCTCCGTCGCCCCGGGCCACCACATCCAGCTCCTTGTTGTTGATGGTAACGGTGGTCGCCGTGGCGCCGGACAGCTCCGAGCGCACCGCCGCGCCCACCGTGGCAGCGGTGAGGCCATACTGGGAGGCGGCCTCCCGGTTCATGGTGATGGTCACCTGCTCCACCTGCTTGGCCATGGAGGTGGACACATCCACTGCGTCGGGCAGCTGGGAAATCTGCTCTTTCAGGTCGTTGGCAATCATCATCAGAGTTTCATAGTCATTGCCGGTAATCTCCACGCTGATGTCGCTGCCGCTGCCCAGCATGGCGGTCATATCACTGGCGTTGACGGTAATCTCACACCCGGCAATATCGGCCAGCAGGGGGCGCAGGTCGTTGGCCACCTGCTCACTGCTGCGGCTGCGCTGGGATTTATCCACCAGAACCAGGTTGATGGAGGAGGATTCCGGTTGGGTCATGTGGTAGACGGACTCCAGCTCGGGGACATTGTCCTGGACAATCTCCACCACCCGGTCGGCAATGGCTGTGGTCTCACTCAGCTCCGAGCCTGTGGGGGTGGAGACGGAGACGGAGACCATGCCCTGGTCCATGGCGGGCATAAGCACCATTTTGGTGGACAGGCAGGTCACCACAAACACCGCCACCAGCGCCACTGAGGCCAGCATCCCCGCCCAGAGGTGGTGTACAAAGTAGTTTAGCAGCCCCGTATACACCCGGTTGAGGCGGCTGCCCAGGCTCTGCTTGCCGCTGTCCTGGCGCTGCTGCTGTTTCCGGGCCTTTTTCAGGGCCTGGGCGCGCACCTTCTCCTCATCCAGCAGGAAGTAGCACAGCAGGGGTACCAGGGTCACGGCAATGACCAGAGAGCCCAGGATCAGGAAGGAAATGGTCAGGCAGAAGTCGTCAAAAAGCATGCCCGCAATGCCGCCGGTAAGGCCCAGAGGCAGGAACACCGCCACCGTGGTCAGGGTGGAAGCAGTCAGAGAGGTGAAAACCTCCTTGGTGCCCTCCACACAGGACTCCATGCGGCTGTGGCCCTCGGCGGAATAGCGGTAGATGTTTTCCAGCACCACAATGGAGTTGTCCACGATCATGCCAACGCCCATGGCAATGCCGCCCAGGGACATCATGTTCAGGGTCAGATCAAAGACGTTCATCAGCACAAACACCGTGAGAATACACACCGGCATGGACACGGCAATGGCCAGGGTGGCACCAAAGCGGCGCAGGAAGAGGAACACCACAATGGCGGCCAGGGCTACGCCCATGGCAATATTTTCCAGGGCTGCGTTGACGGCCATGTTGATATAGTCGGAGGCAGTATACAACACCGAATACTGGATGGAGGCATTTTTGGCCTGGAGCTTTTCCATGGCCTCCACCACCGCATCCGCCGTAGCCGCCTCGTTGGCCCCGGACTGCTTGGACACCTGGAGCACCACACAGGCCGAGCCGTCGGTCATGGCCACGGTATCCGGATCGGTGGTCTCCAGGGCTACATTGGCCACCTCGGAAAGGCGTACCGTTCCCCCGGTGGGCAGAGGCAGGATCAGGTTGGCCACATCCTCCACCGTCTGGAACTTGGCGTCGGTGGTGACGGTGAGGCTCTCGCTTCCGTTTTGCATGTCGCCGCCGGGGTAGAGGAGGTTCTCCGCGGAGAGCATCTGGGCGATATAGGAGTTGGACAGCCCAAGGCCTGCCGCCCGGGCGGAGTCCACCTCCACGGCAATCTGCTGCGACACGCCGCCGGAGATACTCACCTGGGCCACGCCCTCCACCCGCTCCAGAGCGGGGCCTACGGTATCCTCCGCCAGGGACTGGATGCTGGCCAGGTCATCGCCCATAAGGGCGATGATGGCCGAGGGCAGCAGGTCGCTAATGTTGATGTTGACAATGATGGGGTCCGTCGCGCCATCGGGCAGGGAGAGCTGATCAAACTGCTCCCGCAGCTTGGTGG
>CAUFAM010000042.1 GCA_959022875.1 uncultured Oscillospiraceae bacterium
CCGTAGCGCCGGACACCTTGACCCCATAGGCCAGGGCCTTCTCATGGACGTGGAGGCCGAAGCAGCCGGGTCCGCAGAAGGAGGGGATCAGAGAGGGGTGGATGTTGATGATGGCGTTGGCATAGGACTGGAAGAGTTCCTCGGTGACAATGGTCATAAAGCCCGCCATCACCACCAGCTGGATGTCAAGCTCCTGAAGCTTTTTCACCAGGGCCACGGTGAGGTCCCGGGCGGTGGGATACTGCTCCCGGGAGAGCACATAGCCGGCCACTCCGGCCTTTTTGGCCCGTTCCAGGGCGTAGGCCTCGGGGTTGTTGGAGAGGACGGCGACGATCTCGCCGCCTACAATCTCGCCCCGGCTCTGGGCGTCCAGGAGAGCCTGGAGGTTGGTTCCGCCGCCGGAGACCAGTACAGCAATCTTTTTCATACCAGCTCCACGCCGTCCTCGCCGGCAACCACGCTGCCCACCAGGTAGGCCTGCTCGCCAGCCTCTTTCAGCACGGCCAGGGCCTTGTCCGCCTGGTCGGCGGGGAGGGCCAGCAGCATGCCAAGACCCATGTTGAAGGTGTTGTACATATCCCGCTCGGGGATGTTGCCCTTCTTCTGGATCAGGTCAAAAATGGGCAGGCGGGGGAAGGTGCTCAGGTCGATGCGGGCGGTGAGACCCTCGGTCATCATCCGGGGCACATTCTCATAGAAGCCGCCGCCGGTGATGTGGCTGATGGCGTGGATGTCCACACCCTCCTTGAGCAGGGCCTTGATGGCCTTCACGTAGATCCGGGTGGGGGTGAGCAGGGTCTCACCCAGGCCCTTGCCCCCCAGCTCCTCCATGGGGGAGGTGAGGTCGGCGTTCTCCACGTCCAGCACCTTGCGCACCAGGGAGAAGCCGTTGGAGTGGACGCCGGTGGAGCCCAGGCCGATGAGAGCGTCCCCTTCATGGAGGTGCTTTCCGTCGATGATCTTCTCCTCGTCCACGATGCCCACGGAGAAGCCGGCCACGTCGTAGTCCTCGTCGGGCATGAGGCCGGGATGCTCAGCGGTCTCGCCGCCCACCAGGGCGCACTCAGACTGGCGGCAGCCCTCGGTGATGCCGGAGACGATCTCGGCGATGCGCACGGGGTCGTTCTTGCCGCAGGCGATGTAGTCCAGGAAGAACAGGGGAGAGGCGCCGCCGCAGATGATGTCGTTGACGCACATGGCCACGCAGTCGATGCCGATGGTGTCATGCTTGTTCAGCAGCTCGGCCAGGCGCAGCTTGGTGCCCACGCCGTCGGTGCCGGAGACCAGCACAGGCTTTTTCATGCCCGCCACATCGGGGGCAAACATGCCGCCAAAGCCGCCCAGAGTGCCCATCACGCCGGGAATATAGGTGGACTCCACCATGGGCTTAATGCGCTTGACGGACTCGTAGCCGGCAGTGACGTCCACGCCGGCGGCGGCGTAGGAAGCGGAGTGCGAGTTTTTCATGGGAGAAACCTCCTGCAATTATCATTCGTTGGGTTGGGTGAGCTTTTGCTCAAAGCGGAACTTTTCCCGGTGCTCCGGGACGGAGATGGGATAGTTGCCGGTAAAACAGCCGTCGCAGAAGGTCCTGGAGCAGCCGTTGGCCAGCTTGTGTACGCTGTCTACACTGAGGTAGCCCAGGGAGTCGGCGCCGATGATCTCGGCAATCTCCTGGGTGGTGTGGTGACAGGCGATCAGATGATCCTGGGAGTCGATGTCGGTGCCGAAGTAGCAGGGGTTGAGGAAGGGGGGCGCAGAGATGCGTACATGGACTTCCTTGGCCCCGGCCTCCCGCAGCAGCCGCACGATCCGCGCAGAGGTAGTGCCCCGGACGATGGAGTCGTCGATCATGACCACCCGCTTGCCCGCCACCACCGACGCGATGGGGTTTAGTTTGATGCGTACCTTGTCCTCCCGGGATTTCTGTCCCGGGGCAATGAAGGTACGGGCAATATATTTGTTTTTGATAAAGCCGATGCCGTAGGGGATGCCCGACTGGCGGGCGTAGCCGATGGCCGCGTCGATGCCGCTGTCGGGAACGCCGATGACGATGTCCGCCTGGACCGGGTGCTCCAGGGCCAGGAAGGCACCTGCACGCAGCCGGGCCTCGTGGACGCTGGCGCTGTCCATGACCGAGTCGGGCCGGGCGAAGTAGATAAACTCAAACACGCACAGGCTGCTCTTGGCCTTTCCGCAGTGGCGCGTGATGGAGTGAAGGCCATCCTTGTCCGCCACCACGATCTCGCCGGGCTCCACGTCCCGGATAACCCGGGCGCCCACTGCATCCAGGGCACAGCTCTCCGAGGCGAAGATGTAACCGTCGTCCAAAGCGCCGATGCACAGGGGGCGGAAGCCGTTGGGATCCCGGGCAGCCACCAGCTTCTGGGAGGACATGAGCACCAGGGAGTAGGCCCCCTGGATGATGTCCATGGTCTGAGCCACCGCCTCCTCAATGGAGGGGGCGCGCAGGCGCTCGCCGGTGATGGTGTAGGCGATGACCTCCGTGTCGCTGGTGGTGTGGAAGATGGCCCCGGACAGCTCCAGCTTTTCCCGCAGCTGGGCGGCGTTGGTCAGGTTGCCGTTGTGGGCCAGCACCAGGGAGCCCTTTACGTGGTTGATAACCAGGGGCTGGGCATTTTCCCGGCTTTTCAGGCCTGTGGTGGCGTAGCGCACATCGCCCACGGCGATCTGGCCCTCTCCCATGCGCTACAGCACCTGGGGGGTAAAGACCTCGCTGACCAGACCCACATCCTTGTGGCTGGTGATCACCCCGTGGTCGTTAATGGCCATGCCGACGCTCTCCTGACCCCGGTGCTGAAGGGCGTAAAGCCCGTGGTAGACGCAGGCGGCGGCGCTGACTTGCGGATTGGGACAATACAGGCCGAATACGCCGCATTCCTCGTGAAGCTGAGACATGTGATCAATCTCCCCTTTCCCAGGCGGGCATAGCCGTTATTCCTTGCCCGTCCAGCAGTAAGTACACACCTTATCCCGGTCCAGTCCGATGGCCTCCAGCAGGCCGTCCAGAGACTGGTAACCAAGAGAGTCAAAGCCGAACTTTTCACAGATGGATTTCAGCAGGCAGGAGCCGCGCTGGGTTTGCACGTCGGCATACTCATCCAGGTGCTTTTGTCCCTCGTCGCCCTCCAGCTCCTGGACGGTGCGCCGGGCCAGAAGGTCCATATCCGAGTTGCCACGGGAGAAGTTCAGGTATTTACAGCTATACATGATGGGGGGGCAGGCAGAGCGCATATGCACTTCCTTGGCCCCGGACTCATAGAGGAAGTCTACTGTCTCCTGCAGCTGGGTACCGCGGACGATGGAGTCGTCTACAAACAGCAGCTTCTTGTCCTGAATGAGCTCGGGAACGGGAATCTGCTTCATTTTGGCCACCTGGTTGCGGACCTCCTGGTTGGCAGGCATAAAGGAGCGGGGCCAGGTGGGGGTGTATTTGACGAAGGGGCGGGCAAAGTGGGCCTGGCTCTCGTTGGCGTAGCCGATGGCGTGGGGGATGCCGGAGTCGGGAACGCCGGCCACATAGTCCACATCGGGACACTGGCCGCGCTTTTTCTCATCCCGGGCCATGATGGCGCCGTTGCGGTAGCGCATGAGCTCCACATTGACCCCTTCATAGTTGGAGTTGGGATAGCCGTAGTAGGTCCACAGGAAGGCGCAGATCTTCATTTCCTTGCCGGCGGGGGAGAGGGTCTCGAACCCGTCGGGGGTAATGCGGACGATCTCCTGGGGGCCCAGCTCATAGGCGTCCTCGTAGCCCAGCTTGTGGTAGGCAAAGGACTCAAAGGACACGCAGTGGCCCTGGTCATTTTTGCCCACCAGTACGGGCAGGCGGCCCAGCTTGTCCCGGGCGGCGATGATCTCGCCCTTGTCGGTGAGGATCAGCAGGGTCAGGGAGCCCTGGATCTCCTGCTGGGCGTGGAGAATGCCGCTGACCAGGTCGTCCTTTTGGTTGATGAGGGCGGCGGCAAGCTCGGTGGAGTTGATTTTCCCCGAGCTCATGGCCATGAACTGGTGGCCGTGGTCGGAGAAGTACTGCTGCACCAGCTCCTCGGAATTGTTGATGATGCCCACAGTGGTGATGGCGTACAGCCCCAGGTGGGAGCGCACCATCAGCGGCTGGGGATCGGTGTCACTGATGCAGCCGATGCCGCTGCAGCCGTGAAACTCAGAGAGATCCTTCTCAAACTTGGTCCGGAAGGGAGTGTTTTCAATGGAGTGGATCTGCCGCTGGAAGCCGTCCTTGGCGTCATGAATAATCATGCCGCCCCGGCGGGTGCCCAGGTGGGAGTGGTAGTCCACTCCGAAGAAAATGTCAAGGGAGACGTCGCGCTTGGAGACTGCGCCGAAAAAACCGCCCATTTGGTCCTCCTTAAGAATGTTGTAGAGATAGGCCGGAGGAGACCTCCGGCCAGGGGGGAAAGAAGCTTACTTTCCCATCAGACGGCGGCTCATCTCCTGATAAGCGCCTTCAACATTGCCCAGGTCGCGGCGGAAGCGGTCCTTGTCCAGCTTCTCACCGGTCTTGGAATCCCAGAAGCGGCAGGTGTCGGGGCTGATTTCGTCGGCCAGAACGATGGTGCCGTCGGCGGTCTTGCCGAACTCCAGCTTGAAGTCGACCAGGGTCACGCCGCACTCGGCCAGGGTCTTTTTCAGGAAGTCGTTGACCTGGAAGGCGTACTTCTTGATGGTGTCGATCTCGTCCCAGGTGGCCAGCTTCAGGGCCACGGCGTGATAGTCGTTAATAAGGGGGTCGTGGAGATCGTCGTTCTTGTAGGAGAACTCGATGGTGGGAGCCTCAAAGACGATGCCCTCCTCCACGCCGTAGCGCTTGGCAAAGGAACCGGCGGAGATGTTGCGGATGATAACCTCCAGGGGAACGATGGAGACCTTCTTCACTGCGGTCTCACGCTCGCTGAGCTCCTCCACAAAGTGGGTGGGGACGCCAGCCTTCTCCAGCTGCTGCATGAGGTAGTTGGTCATCTGGTTGTTGATGGCGCCCTTGCCGGTGATGGTGCCCTTCTTCAGGCCGTCAAAAGCGGTGGCGTCATCTTTGTAGGAGACGATGACCACATTGGGGTCCTCGGTGGAAAATACCTTCTTGGCCTTGCCCTCATAAAGCTGTTCCAGTTTCTGCATAGTAATCCATCCTTCCTTTTTCTTATATAATATATAAGTATTATCTGAGGTAATCGGTTTTTGGCGCTCAGGCCAGCTCCTGCTGCAACTTGGCCTCCTTGGCCGCGATCTGAGTGGCCATGTCGGCACGGGCCTGGTCCAGCTTGGCGGCCAGCTCGTCATCGCTGACCGAGAGGATCTGGGCGGCCAGCACGGCGGCGTTTTTGGCTCCGTTGATGGCCACAGTGGCCACGGGGATGCCGCTGGGCATCTGGACGGTGGCCAGCAGAGCGTCCAGCCCGTCCATGGCTCCGCCCTTCATGGGGATGCCGATGACGGGGAGAGTAGAGTTGCCGGCAAAGGCTCCGGCCAGATGGGCGGCCATACCGGCGGCGCAGATGAGCACGCCAAAGCCGTTTTTCCGGGCACTGGAGGCAAACTCTGCGGCGGCAGCGGGGGTACGATGGGCGCTGAGGATGTGGGCCTCATAAGGGATGCCGAAAGCCTTCAGCTGCTCGCAGGCGCCCTTGACTACGGGCCAATCGCTGTCAGAACCCATAATTACCGCAACTTTTTTCATAGAGATAGCTCCTTTCAAAAAAGATTCAGGCCATCTGTATTGTGCGTACAGACAGCCTGGAGATTTTTACCGGTTCCGTTTGGACAGATTGAGGCCGTGGCCAAACTTGCTCTGGGGACAAAACAGGGGAAAGCGGAGCATAGGGCACACCTCTTTCTATCAATTAGAGTTTTATTTTATCGAAAAAAACAAGTCTTTGCAAGAGGGCGGGTGATTTTCGTAGGCTTGAACAAGACAAGTGGGAGGAACCAAGGAAAATCTTGGCGTTCAAAGCCTAAAGCAGGCCGGCAGTGGTGAGAATCCGGGTCACGGCCGCGCTGCGCAGGGTCCAGGCGGCGCTGGCGGCGTGGTTCTGCCGGCGCTGAGACACAAAGCCGGGGACTTCCTCCAGGGCGTGGGCGCAGAGAGTGAGGAACTCCTCCTCATCCTGGGCGGAATAGACCACGTCGGGGAAGGGCTCCACCTGGTCGGGCCACACCATGGATACGATGGGCTTGCCTGTGGCCAGATACTCATAAAAACGGGGAGAGACCACATCGTCGTAGGGCCGCTGTTCCCGCAGCAGCTCCACCAGCACGTTGCAGCGGTAGAGCCAGTTTGGTACCTCGTTGACCGGCCGGGAGCCGGGGATGATAACATTGGGCTGGCGCTTGAGGTGGGGGAGCAGGGGATTGCCTTTCTCCCGCCGGCCCAGAAGCACAAAGGTCCAGTCGGGCCGGTCCAGGGCGGCGTAGAGGATGGGGGACAGGTCCAGATCGGCCCAGATGGTGCCCGCCCATCCAAAGAGAGGGCCCTTTACCTGGGGCAAGGGGTTGGGGCGGTTAAATTCCGGGGCAAAAAGGGGCAGGTTAATGCCGTTGGGCAGCAGGACAATGTTGCTGCTGCACGGGGAGAGACGGTGGGACAGTTGGGGCGAGGCGGCAAAGACCACATCCGCGTCCTGGGCCAGGCTGCCCTCCCAGTGGGCAGGCAGCTCGTCCCACTCCCGGTCACAGTCATAGACCAGGGCATCGTAGCTCAGATGATCCAGTACATGGACATGTTCCGGGCTGGTCACCCAGAGCAGGGGCTCGTGAAAGCGGTGCCGGGCCGCTTTAGCAGCAATAAACCGGCCGATATATCCTCGTTGGGCGCGAAACAGCGCACCGTGGCGCTCGCTTAAAGGTAAAACCGGGACAGGGAGGGTATAGGCCGTCACATTGGGACGAACCGGAAGCCCCTTTTGATGGAACATGGCTTCCTTCCAGCTGTGCCCGGGGGAAAAGTAGAGAATTTCAGCGTCCCGCATGCGGGAAATCAGCTGCTGGGTGCGTCCTGGAAGCTTGCTCCAGGGCTCGGTGGACAGGCAGATGATCTGCTTCAAGGAAAAGCCTCCCCTCCGGTAAAGGTTGACGAATCGGGACTTTTCTCTTATTATAATATGAGACGGGCAAGGCAGTCAAGCCGCAGGGGCGAAGAGTGTCGGGTCCGGAGGAATAATCAAGGAGAAAATGTAAATGTTAGAAGCTTTACAGCGATTGGACGGCAACCTTTTGCTCTGGATCCAAACCTTGCACCTGGGCTGGCTGGACCCTCTGGTAGCCACCTTTACCTCTCTGGGGAACGCGGGGATGCTGTGGATTGTCCTGTCCCCGGCCATGGTGGGCTGGCGGCCCACCCGAAAGGCGGGGATCCTGGGCCTGCTGGCCATGGCGCTGGGGCTGCTGGGGGCCAATTTGACCATCAAGCCTCTGGTGGAGCGGCCCCGCCCCTGGCTGGACCTGCCCATTACCCCGCTGGTGGTGGAGGACGACCCCCATTCCTTCCCCTCGGGGCATACCTGTGCCGCGTTTGCGGCGGGGCTGAGCTGGCTGCGGGCCCTGCCCTGGAAGTGGGGACGGGTGCTGGCGGCCGTGATGGCGGTGTGCATGGGGCTCTCCCGGCTCTATGTGGGAGTCCACTATCCCAGCGACGTGTTGGCGGGAGCGGTGATCGGATCCGCGTGTGCCTGGATAGCTTGGAAGCTTTACACCGCTTGGGAGAGAAAACATCATAAGCTTGACGGCCCGGGGGCCGTCTCCAATCAATGAGCATGACATCACACACAGAGAGGAGAACGCATTATGTGGAAAACAGTCGGCTACTATAACGGCGAGATGGGCCCCTTGGAGGAAATGAAGGTGCCCATGGGGGACCGTGCCCTGTACTTCGGGGACGGCATCTATGAGGCCACCTGCGTGGCAAACCGGGTGCCCTTCGCCCTGGATGA
>CAUFAM010000043.1 GCA_959022875.1 uncultured Oscillospiraceae bacterium
ATGGGGGAAACCATACCATAGATGGATCCCACATTGATGATGGAGCCGCCCTTCCCGGCCTTGACCATCCGGGCGCCCACCGCCTGGCAGGCCAGGAAGGTACCCACCAGGTTCACGTCCACCACCTCACGGAACACCTCCTCAGGGAAGGTCTCAAAGGGGCCGGACACCTCCGGGGGAGCGGAGGGCTGGGTATCGATGCCGGCGTTGTTTACCAGCACATCGGGGGCGTCATTCCAGGCCGCCTCCATATCGTCCAGTGCAGCCTCAATGGTGGCCTTCTGGTTGATGTCCACGGTATAGAATCTCAGATTGGGATCGCTGAGGGCCTTTTCACCCAGGGTCTTGGCAATGCGCTCGTCGTTCATGGTGCGGCCCCACACCGCCACCCGGGCGCCCCGCTCCCACAGCTCCTGGACAAAATTCTTGCCGATCTGTCCCAGGCCGCCGGTCACGATACAAATTTTGTTTTCTACGTCAAATAACTTATCAGACATAATGAATCCTCCTTAAGATAATCCTTTCCCAACGTCAACTCCGCTCTCCGGCCGCTCAGGTACCAAGCAGCAGGTTGGGCAGGAAGGTGACCACCGGCTGGAAATAAGTAACCAGGAACAAGGTCAGCAGCAGGGGAATCAGGAAGGGAAGAATAGACTTGTACAAGCTCTCCAATTTTACTTTGTTTACATCGGAGATGACGAACAGGCACACGCCGAAGGGCGGAGTCACCTGACCAATCATCAGGTTAAGAACCATCATCACGCCGAAGTGGACCAGATCCAGGTTCAGCTGGGTGGCAATGGGCAGCAGCACGGGCAGCATCAGCGTCAGGATGGCACCGGGCTCCATCACCATGCCCAGGATCAGCAGCAGAATGTTGATCACCAGCAGTACCACCGCAGGGTTGCTGCTCACACCCAGCACAAAGCTGGAAATCTGCTTGGAGATGCCCTCCATGGCCATCACATAGGTGAACAGCGTAGAGGTGCCGATGATAAACAGGGTATTGGCAGAGGAGATGGCGGAGTCCTTCAGACACTTCTTGAAGCTCTCCCAATCCAGCGTGCGGTAAACAAACAGGGCAATGATCAGAGAATAGACCACGGCCACGCTGGAAGCCTCAGTGGGGGTGAACCAGCCCAGAGTAAAGCCGGAGAGAATGATCAGCGGAGTAATGAGAGCCAGCACGGAGCTGAAGAACTGCCGCAGCAAGGCCTTCAGGTGGAACGGATGGCGCTCATACTTGCGCTTGATGGCAAAGAAATAAATCATAATCATCAGCAGCACGCCCATGAGCAGGCCGGGAACTACGCCGCCCATGAACAGCTTATCCACGCTGACGCTGGCCACACTGCCGTAGATAATCAAGGGGATGGAGGGGGGGAAGATGGGGCCGATGACGGAGGAGGCGGCGGTCACAGCGCCGGAAAACTCGTCGTCATAGCCATTTTTCCGCATGGCCTCCATCTCGATGGCACCCAGGCCACCGGCATCGGCCACAGCGGAACCGGACATACCGGCAAAGATCACGCTGGCCACCACATTGGCGTGGGCCAGGCCGCCGGGGATCCATCCCACAGCCTCTTTGGCAGTGTCAAAAATCTTTTCGGTGATCTTACCTGCGTTCATCAGGTTGCCGGCCAGGATGAACAGCGGCACGGCAATGAGCAGGAAGGAATCAATTCCGCTGACCATTTTCTGGCCAATGACCACCAGGGGATAGCCCAGGGCCAGGCACCCCAGCACAGCGGAAGCTCCGATGGAAATACTGATGGGGACGCCGATGATCAGAAGGACCACAAACGCCAACAAAAATACTAACATACCTGTGTTCCTCCTTTACTTCTCTTCCAGGGCGCTTTTTCCCCGGGTCAGCAGCATCTCCAGAATCTGCTCCACCGATTTCAGGGCAATGAATGCCCCCGCCACAGCCATGGGGAAATACTGCACGGTATAGGGGATGCTCACGGAAAATGTGGAGTAGAACCGGGTGCTTACAAAAGGATACTGGGCTGCAAAGGCCACAATCATTACCACACCCAGAATCAGGCTGAACACTTTGTTGATCAGGTACAGCAGATTATATACTCCGCCCTTGGTGCGGGCGATGAGGAAGTCCAGCCGCATGAGGCCATTGTGCTCATACAGGGGGATCAGGCCAATGAAGGCCATCCACAAAAAGGCGATGCCGCACACCTGGATGGTGCCCCGGTAAGACTGGTTGAGGAAGTTGCGCCGTCCCAGCTCCACCACGATCATAATGACCAACAGGGCGATGGCACACATACAGATGATCTCGCCCACCTTAGCCACGGCTGCAGTGAATTTTTTCAGCAGTTTCATAGCATTCTCCTTCTCTGTCTCGATAAAAAACAGTTGCATAGGCATGGCCTATGCAACTGTCAATGCCTGTTGGGTTATCGTTCAGCGGACCACAGCCAGGATGGCATCCAGAGTAGCCTGGTCGTACCAGCTCTCGTTGGCGTAGCGGTCATAGTAGCTGTCCCCGCCCAGGGCATCCTTGAAGGACTGCACGTCGGGCTCAAAGTCAAACTCCACACCGGCGTCCTGCAGGGTCTTGGTGGCAGCCTCGTTGTCCGCAGCAATGGTATCGAAGGAGTACTTGGCAGCGACAACGGCCTGCTCCTTCAGGATCTCCTGCTGTGCGGGGGTCAGGCTGTTCCAGGTGTTGGCATTGGCAGCCATGGTGCAGCCCATCCACATGTAGTTGATGTTGGAGAAGTACTTGATGTCGTCATAGGTAGCGTTGGCAACCAGGTGATAGGTGGCGTTGTCCTGGGCCTCAGCAGTGCCGTTGGACAGGGCCAGGGCCAGCTCAGGCAGAGCCAGAGCCACGGGAGTGGCACCCAGAGCCTCCCACACGTCCAGATAGAGCTGGCTCTCAGGCACACGGATCTTCAGGCCCACCACATCCTCAGCGGTGTGGATGGGACGGTTGGTGGTGGAGATGTGGCGCATACCGTTGTCGCCCTCAGCCAGGAAGACCAGGCCATACTCCTCAAAGCCGTCAAAGATCTGCTCACCGATCTCGCTGTTGGTCACCTCATAGGCCTGCTCAGCGCTGTCAAAGAGGAAGGGCAGGTCCAGAACCTTAGCCTTCTCATAGAAGGAGGTGAAGCCGGAAGTACCGGCAAAGATCAGATCGATGGTACCCATACGGGTGGACTCGATGGACTCAGCGTCGCTGCCCAGCTCGTTGGAGTGGTGCACGTCCAGGGTGATGGCGCCGTCGGAGGCCTCAGAAACCAGCTCGGCATACTTGATGATGGTCTTGGTGGGCACGGAGTTCTCGTTGCCGGGAGAATAAATGGTCAGAGTGACGGGATCCACAGCACCGGAAGCGGAACCGCTGGCGCTGGTGGAACCGGCCGCAGAGGACCCTCCGGTCTGGCTGGTAGCGCCGTTGGAGCCGCAGGCTACCAGAGAAATCGCCATGGCAAGGGCCAGGGCAAGGGCAGTGATCTTTTTCATAGCAAATCCTCCTCTAAAAAATTGTTCCGAAATTGTCCTACAACAAATTGTATGACATCTGACATAAGAATAGCAAATTCAAGAAAAAGTCAATTTGCAAACTTCCCAAAAAACAGAATTGTTTTTTGTCTATTCTGCCCTGTATGCAGTCGATCTTCCGTTTTCCCGCTGTTGTTTTTCATAAAAAGGCCGGTACAGGCTTACTGCCTGTACCGGCCTTTTGTTGCTAGAATGGTCTTTTACGGATGTTACCCCGGCATTTGAATGTTCTGCGTCAGATCCTCCTGTACCTTGTCCAGATGCAGGCGCATCTCCCGCTCTGCCAGGGCGGCATTGCGGCTGCGGATGGCGTTGAAGATATTGGTGTGGGGCACAATGGCATTCTGCACATTTTGGTGCACCTGGAAGGTCTTGCTGCGGAAGGTCTGCATCCCCTGGCACACATGGCTGTTGATCTCCACCAACAGCTTGTTGTCGCTTCCCTCCACAATGGTGGAATGAAACTGCTCATCCAGCCGGGCAATGCGCACTGTGTCCTCCTCCTCCACCGCTTGCAAAAAGCTGCGGTGAATGTCCTCCAGCCGGCGGATGGCCTCATCAGGAGCCCGATCCGCCATCAGACGGGCCGCCATAGGCTCCAAAGCGGTGCGAATTTCAATGGAACTGCGCAGTTCCTTTTCATTCTCCACCAGCCAGTCCACTGCGCTGGCCTCCTCATCTTCCCCAAAATTCTCCGCCACAAACGCTCCCCGGCCCGGACGGATGTCCACAAAGCCCTTGGCCTGGAGCAAACGAAAGGCCTCCCGCACTGTTCCTCTGCCCACTCCCAGGCGCTGGCACAGCTCCATTTCCGCAGGAAGCTTTTCTCCCGGTTTGTACTTACCGCCGAGAATCAGCTCTTTAATCCGATCCTCCACTTGCTGCACGATGGGAACTCGGGTAATGGGTTCCATATGAGTACCTCCTGAAATCCACAGGTATTTTGTTCCATTGTATCCTGTAAGACATATCCATGTCAAGTAATTTTGTTCTTTTGTCGGCTGTCATACAATTGCGCATATCTTTTTCAGCTCATTTCAGCAACCTGTGGTAGTATAATAAAACATAATGGGGAGGAATTTGCCATGAAAATTTTACTCATTGAAGACGAAGTACTGCTGGCTGATTCCATTGCAGCCATTCTTCAAAAAAAGGGATTTGATGTGGAAACCGTTTACGACGGCGAGTCCGGGGCACAGTACGCGGAGCTTGGGGTCTATGACCTGCTCATTCTGGATGTAATGATGCCCAAAATGGACGGCTACTCCGTGGCCAGGCAGGTACGCGCCCGGCATGTGGGTACCCCCATTCTCATGCTCACCGCCCGCTCCAGTCTGGAGGATCGGATCACAGGCTTGAATGCCGGTGCGGACTATTACCTCACCAAGCCCTTTGACATGCGGGAGCTGCTGGCCTGCATCAATGCCCTGCTCCGCCGCCAGGGCGGTCAGGTGGATGAAGTCACCTTCGGCAACACCGCACTGGACCTGTCCTCGGCCACGCTGATCTGCACTCCCAACTCCATTCCCCTCTCCTCCAAGGAATTTGACATCATGCGCGCCCTGCTCCAATCCGGCGGCCGGAATCTCACCAAGGAAGTACTCCTGGCCCGGGTATGGGGCTACGACTCTGACGCGGTGGAAAACAACGTGGAAGTATACATCGGTTTTTTACGAAAGAAGCTGGCCAGCATTGGCTCCAACATCCGCATCGTGGCCAGACGCAGGCTGGGATACCATCTGGAGGTGGGCGAAGATGATTCAGAAGCTGCGCTTTAAGTTTGTTCTCATCAATATGAGCATCGTGACCATCATGCTCTGCGTCATTTTAGGGCTGGTGTTCTATTTTACCCGGGCAGACCTGGAACAGGAGAGCATCCGCATGATGGAGAGCATTGCCGCCCAGCCCTTCCAGCAGGGAATTCCCGCTGAATTGGGGGAAGACGTCCGTCTGCCCTTCTTTACCCTCCAGCTGGGCCCCCGGGGAGAGCTAGTCTCGGCAGGGGGTGGCTACTATGACCTGTCCGACGGAGATTTTCTGGATCATCTGGTTCGGCAGATTGTCTCATCCCCCAAGCGTCTTGGCGTTTTGCCGGAATATAACCTGCGCTATTACCGCCTGGACGCTCCCGCCAGCCAGTATCTGGTGTTTGCCGACATCTCCAGCGAAATGGCCACTCTGGATGGACTGAGAACCACCTGTCTGATCATCGGAGGGGTGAGCTTCCTCGCCTTTTTGTGGGTCAGCGTCCTGTTGTCCAAATGGGCAGTCAAACCGGTGGACCGGGCCTGGAAACAGCAGCGCGACTTCGTGGCAGCCGCCTCCCACGAGCTGAAAACCCCTCTCACAGTGATTATGGCCAACGCGGAGCTTATGCAGGATCCAGACTATGGGGAGGAAAACCGGGCCAAATTTCTGGACAACATCCTGGTTATGTCCCGGCAGATGCGCCGCCTGGTGGAGCAAATGCTTACCCTGGCCCAGACAGACAGCGCCCAGTCCCGGGAGAGCTTTGCTCCGGTGGACCTCCGGCTTCTGGTGTCCCATTCCATCCTCACCTTTGAGCCGGTGTTTTATGAGCGGGGCCTGTCTCTGTCCCTCCAGGCTCAGGAGCCCATCCAGGTTATGGGCGAGGCAGGGCAGCTGCGCCAGCTGATGGGAATTCTTCTGGACAACGCCCAAAAATACGCCCGCTCCGGCGGCCAGGCCCAGGTCACACTGAAAAAACTGGAAAAGCGGGGGCGCTGCCTCATTACCGTAGCCAACCAGGGGGAACCCATTGCCCCGGAGGAGCTGGAGAATATTTTTAAGCGCTTTTACCGCACGGACAAGGCCCGCACCCGAAACGGAAGCTTCGGCCTTGGCCTGGCCATTGCCCAGGGCATTGTGGAGCAGCACCGGGGCAAAATCTGGGCCGAAAGCGACGGGGAATGGAACCGCTTTATGGTGGAGCTCCCCTGCCGCTAATGTTCCCATCCATACCTTCTACCCAAGGCCGGAGCCGCAATATGCTCCGGCCTTTCTCTTTTCCCCGTCCTTTTCAGCGTCCTTTCAGGATTGGTGCTTATAATACTCCTGACACCACCGCTGCCCGGCAGCGAACCGTGTAAGGAGGTCAAAGCATGATCACAGTGGAACACCTGACAAAATGTTACGGTGACTTCATGGCGGTCAAGGATCTCTCCTTTGAAATTGAGGAGGGGCATGTATACGGCTTTTTGGGGCCAAACGGCGCCGGCAAGTCCACCACCATGAACATTATGACCGGCTGTCTATCGGCCACACAGGGCCATGTGCGCATTGACGGCCACGACATTTTTGAAGAACCCAAACAGGCCAAAAAGCTCATCGGCTACCTGCCCGAGCAGCCGCCCCTCTACCTGAGTGAGACCCCTGTGGAGTACCTGCACTTTGTAGGCCAGGCCAAGGGCCTGAAGGGGACCGAGCTGGAACAGCAAATCCGGGAGGTCATGGAGCTGACCCGGATTCAAGACATGAGAAACCGCCCCATCTCCGCCCTGTCCAAAGGCTACCGCCAGCGGGTTGGCATCGCCCAGGCCCTGCTGGGCCGGCCCAAGGTTATTATCCTGGATGAGCCCACCGTGGGCCTGGACCCCATCCAGATAATCGAGATCCGGGATCTCATCCGCCAGCTGGGCCAGGACCACACCGTTATTTTCAGCTCCCACATCCTCTCGGAGGTTCAGACCATCTGTGACCAGATTCTGATGATTGCCCACGGGCAGCTGGTGGCCTTTGACCGGCCGGAAAATCTGGAAAAACAGCTGCTCTCCCCCAACGAAATTACCATCTCCACCGACGCCTCCCCCGATCAGGCCGCGCAGATCCTCGCTCCGGTGGCGCACCTGTCCCAGGTGGACGTGGTGGGGACGGAGGCCGGAATTGCCACATTGCGCCTGAAAACCGATGCCCAGGACATCCATGCAGTCTCCCGGGCGGTGTTCCTCGCCTTTGCCCAGTCGGGCCAGGTGCTTTTGGAGCTGTCCCTGAAAAAGGCCAACCTGGAAGACATCTTCCTGGAGCTGACCGAACAACATCCGGCCGAAAACACCGCCGGAGAACAGGAGGCGGATAAGCCATGAGCGCAGTATTCAAGCATGAGCTGAGAAGCTATTTCCATTCCCTCACCGCCTATGTCTTCGGCGCGTTCCTTCTGGCCTTCATGGGCCTGGGCGCCATGCTCTATAACATTCAGGCGGCATATAGTAATTTCGAATATGTCCTGAGCTTCGGAAGTCTCGTCATGGTGG
>CAUFAM010000044.1 GCA_959022875.1 uncultured Oscillospiraceae bacterium
CTCCCAGGTCGCCGAAGGACATGCCGTTCTGGGGATGGGTGGCGTCGGTGGACTTCACGGTGATGGAGGCCATGTTGTCGGCGTAGCGCTGGGCAATCTCGGCCACCTCATCCAGGCTCTTGCCCTCCCGGGCCGCGGCAGCGGCCACATGGTAGAGGGCTACCGCACCGGCCAGACCACGCTTGTTGTCCTCGCCGTTGGGGTCAAACTGGATCTCTTCCCCGGTAACCACCTGGCGGAAGTTAAGCCCGGCCTTCTGGGCCAGCTTGATGGCCTGCTTGCCAGCCAGCTGGTCACCGGCATAGTTCAGGGTGAGCAGCAGCACACCGTGTCCCTTGTCGGCCAGCTTCATGGCGTCAAACACCAGCTTGGCGTTGGGAGCGGCAAAGATGTCGCCCACAGCCTGGACGTCCAGCATACCTTTGCCCACAAAGCCGGCCTGGGCAGGCTCGTGGCCGGAGCCGCCATAAGTAACGATGGTCACACGGTCCGCATTGGCCAGATCCTTACTGATGACCAGGTGGCCGTCCACCTCTACAATGTCAGGATAAGCCAGCCCCAGTCCAACCAGCTCCTCGTCGGTGATGGTCTCGGGGGCGTTGATAAACTTCTTCATTTTCATAGGGTGTGCCCCCTTATTTAAATTTCATTCACCTTTTTATTTAGCCCTTGGCCAGCCCCTGGAAGAAGCAGGCCATGGACACGGCACCTGCGTCGGGGGTGCCGATGGTTTTCTCGCCGTAGCTCTTGGCCCGGCCGAATTTGGAGACAAATTTCTTGCTCTCCTCCGCTCCATTCTGGGCGGCCTGGGCGGCGGCGGCAAAGAGCCCCGCCTCGTCTCCGGAATAGGCGGCAATGGCCTGGCTGGCCGGAATCAGGGCGTCCATCATGGTCTTGTCCCCCACCTTGGCCCCGGAGATGTCGCTGAGTGCCTCCAGCGCGTGGGCAAACATGGCCTGAAGCTCCTGGGTGCTTACCTCATCTCCCTCGGGAGCGGCCTCCTGCAGACCATCCAGCCAGGTGTTCCACAGGGGAACGGCGCTTCCGCCGTTCAATACCATCACGGCCATGGCAGCATCATCCAGCATGGACTGGATGCCGTCCCCGGACTCTTCCACCGCCTGGGCGATGGCTCCGGCAATCTTGGCCATGGTCAGACCGTGGTCGGCATCACCAAACTTGGAATCAATATCTGTGAGCATATCTTCCGCGGCAGTGACCTCGTCGCAAGCGTGCTTCAGCCGGAGCGCAAATTCTTCCTTTTTCATGGTGCGGCCATCCTTCCTCTCAAACGGGCACAGCACAGTTGCCGGCCACATCTGTTACTTCTGTAAGGCAATTCTATTCTCACCTATAACAAATGTCAATATCTCCATATATTTTCCCTGCAATACACAGAATTTCCGCAGCATTTTTATGAGAATACACAAAATATTTTGCTTAATTTTTGGGATCTCAGCATATTTACGTTACATATGTTACTTTTCAGACAGCAGTTCCCGCACCAATTTTGACCGGGCCACAATGTGGCTGAACACACCGGACCGTACTGCCCCCCGCAAAGCCCGGATACTGGTATTGGCGGAGCAGACCCCGATAATATTGGGACAGCGCCGCAGCTGTTCCAGGGGAATCTGGATGGCAAAGTCCTGATCTGACTGGATAACCTTTCCCGCCTCATTGAAGTAGTACACCAGCAGCCGTCCGCAGGTATGCTCCTGCTGAAGCAAGCTTCCGTAGCGTACCAGAGATGCAAAGTCGGGGCTGGAGGGGTAGTTGCCGATGTTCACCAGGGCGGTATCCATGCGTTCCCACTGCTGCTGGATTTGGCGGTAAACCTCGGTGGAACACAGCAGCTGCTTCTCCTCCAGGCTCTCCGGCAGGGCGGGCAGGTAGAGAAAATGGGGAACCGCCCCCAGCTTTTCTGCCATCAGGCGGACATTTTCATTGGACTGGTAGTTCCGGGCCGGGATGCTGGCGTTGCCCACCAGAGGGCACAGGTCGCTCACCGTACTGCCTGGCTGTGGGTTCTCCTCCAGCCAGGTCACCAGCTGGCCAATCAGGTGGCCCCAGCCGATGCCCACCCGCCGGGAGCCCAGCTCTTCCAGCAGCTCCACCGCTCCCCGGGAAAGGCTCTGGTTGGTCTGGTCATCGTCCTCCCCGTCAGGAGCCAGGGCACCGCCCCGCAGGCCGTAGGCCCGGCACAGGCGGTCCAGAACCTGCCGGTCCTTTTCCCCCGGCTCGTGAATGATGATCTCCACAATTCCCAGCTCCCGGGCCTCACTGAGCATACGGCTGATGAGAGGACGGGACACCCCCAGTTCCCGGGCGATGTCGCTTTGCTTCTGGTCATCCAGATAGTACCGCTTGGCCGCATAGGCCAGCCGCCGCTCCTTTTCCCCATTGGTATACATGGGCAGCGCCCCCTTTTCTGTTACATATGTTCAGTTTATCACAATCATGAACAAATGCAACCTATTTTTCTCCTTTCTTTTTGTTTCTTTCACCAGCCTCTTTTCCAGGTCATCCTTGACTTTTCTGATACAGGCATTATAATTAGTATATTTATTATAAGAAAGCTTATTATTTGGAGGCTTACCATGGACGCCCTGCACTACCTGTTGATGAAAACTCAAACCAACCTCAACCGGTGGATTCTGACCCAGGCCTCTCACCTGGGCCTGTCCCCCGGCCAGCCCAAAATTCTGGAATGTCTCACCCACCTGGGGGAATGCAACCAAAAGGCGATTGCTGACTATTGTGAAATTGAGCCGGCTACTGTGGGCAGTATCCTGCTGCGCATGGAGCGGGACGGCCTCATCACCCGCAGACAGCGGAATGGAAACCGGCGCAGCCTCTATGTCTCTCTCACCCCAAAGGGAATTCAGATGGGGGAAGCAATGGAGGACATCTTCCGCCGGGCGGATCAGCTGGCCTGTGCCGGGCTGGATCCGGAACAGCAACGGCAGCTGGCCCAGCTTTTGGATGTGCTGTACACCTCCACCTCCGCCATGGGAAAGGAGGAGGAGAAATGACGCCTACACTGCTGTTCAAGCGCTGTATGCTGCTGGTTGCCGGTCTTGTCATCATGGCCTTTGGCGTGGCTTTTTCCATCCAAGCCGGACTGGGCACCTCCCCGATCTCCAGCCTGCCCTATGTACTTAGTCTCTTCACTCCCCTCACGGTGGGCACCGCTACTATCGCCCTCCACGTCACCCTCATTCTTCTTCAGATCCTGGTACTGGGGCGCCGCTATGATCCGATCCAACTGCTTCAGCTCCCTGTGGCGCTGGTTTTTGGTGTCCTTACCGACTTCAGCGTCTGGGTGCTCCAGAGCCTTACCCCCTCCTCCTACCCCATGCAGTGGCTTTTTTGCATAGCAGGCATCCTACTGGTAGGGGTTGGGGTCAGTTTTGAAGTCACAGCAGATGTGGTAACCCTGGCCGGCGAGGGAATGGTGCTGGCCTTGTGCAAGGCCTTTTCTCTGAAATTTGCCAATACAAAAGTAGGCTTTGATGTCACGCTGGTCGTCCTGTCCACCATTCTCTCTGCGGTCTTTCTGGGACAGCTGGCAGGAGTCCGGGAGGGTACCGTGGCCGCGGCCATCTTAGTGGGACTTACCGCCAAACAGGTCAACCGCCCCATGCAGACCTTTGCCCGCCGCCACCTGGTCTGACCTGTACCCCAAATGATTCAAACATGCGACCGGCAGCGGTTCTGCGCTGCCGGGCACAACTATATCGTATGTTCCACATTTATCCGGTGTCCTTATAGGCGGGATAACTCCTGCGGTCAATGGGTCCCAGCAGGCTTTTCAGGTCATTGGATGTCTGCATAACTGGTTCCTCTGATTTCAGACTCCCCTATCCTCTCTCCACTGGAGCAGACAAAATAATAGGAACTGCGCCAAAGACAGGAGGAGGGCGGTCGTGGTATTGGCCATCATCATTGTACTCCATCCCCCATCGGATATACAAGAACGGCTCAAAGGAAGCACAGAAGAAAAGGGAGTCAATGCACACACCAGCAAAAAGGTGACCAGCACGCCCCCCTGCTCTGCATTCCACACCGGGCGGCCGCCCAACAGCCATAGGGCAAGGCCCAGCGCCGAAAGCCCCCAGTAACGCCTCATCAGGCGGTTAGCTCCCGGGCTGCGCACCCGGAAAAGGAGGATGTCAACATACAGCAGTGCGCCTATGTAAATCCCCATCCCTCCATACGCCATCCACTCCGCAATGCCTTCCGGCGCCTTTAGACCATAGTTGATGGGAAACATGACCGCGGCAAAGCCCACTCCACTCCAAAGAAGTCCCAAACACGCCGCCCGGCCGCATTGTTTCTCCCTCCATCCTGCCCCCATGGTATCCCTCCTTCGTCTTTCTGTCCCCATATGCTTCACCTCTCAGCGCCATGCTACCACCATTTTTATTGAATTTCAATCTTTTTTTATTGATAATCAATAAAATCAGCATCAACTGTTTGATACCCAAACGCATCATTTTCTTCTTGTGCCGCAAGCAGCTGCGTGGTAAAATAAATATAACTTTATGTTGTTGTATTTATTGGAGGGATTTCATGCCCAAGGTAGCTTATTCTGAAGCGGATCGCATGCAAATCCGGCAGGCTCTGGTGGTCAAAGCCCTGGAGCTGATGGCAAAGCAGGGCATTCAGCACACCACCGTGGAGCAGGTCTATCAAGCCGTAGGCATCTCCCGCACCTTTTTCTATACTTTTTTCCCCTCTAAAGAGGATTTGATTGTTGAGACTCTTTATCTCCAGCAGCCCAGGATTTTGGCCTATGCCCAGTCGCTTATGGCTGATCCGTCCCTCTCCTGGCGGGAAGGGGTTCTTCAGTTTTTCCGCTCCTGCTGCTACGGTGAGGAAAGCGGAATCGCCGTGATGACTGTTCAGGAGCAGCAGCTGCTCTTTCGCCGTCTTTCTCCGGAGAGCTGTCGGCTATTTCGCGAGAAGCAGGAGCAGCTATTCGGACAGCTTCTCTCCTGTTTCGGCATAGAGCCAAACCGGGCGCGTATTCAGCTGTTCACCAACATCAGCCTGACTGCCATCATCGTCCGCCGGGCCATCCCCGACACCCTCCCCTTTTTTGTCCCGGAGGCAAGAGAGGAAACCATGGACTTTCAGATTAGCGCCATTGTCGACTATCTTCAGCACCTCAAGGACACTCCACTGCCCGCCTGAATCTCAGTCCGCCCGATTCAGGCGGCTTTTTCCCAGTAAAATAAATACAATTTTATATTTTTATCTTTATTTAGGCAGCCGGACGACGTACCGCTCCGGTTTCCAAATATAACTATTTTAGGAGGATCAAGACCATGGGATTTATCAGCAAGCTGTTCAAAGGGCCCGAGGTAGACATGGGAAAGAGCCGTGCCAACGCCAAAAAAATGCGGGAACTATTTAACGACGCGGTGGAACACGGAGACAGCTACCGGCTGATCTTCGGCTACACGGAGGATGTCTCCCGCTTCAACTACGGGTTTGTCCACGGCAGCAAGACGAAAATTGGAAATCTGATTGTAGGTTGGAACGAAGCCGCTCAGACCATCGTGGCGGTCCCCACGGTGCCCGACCTCTCCGGCCGGGGAGAGCCCACCTATTACCGCCGCCCCGAAATTCTGAAAGCCTATCGGAACAAATACCCCACCGATGCCTTTGTCATCTACCCGGATAAAAGCGGCTACCTGGCCATCAACGCCTGCGACTGGCTGGAGGATGAAAGCCTCTATGTCTACGTCTCCCAGGAGGAGGAGCTGGCCGCCTTTACCGACTTTTTCATGAACCAATTCCAGAAAAAATAATGAACGTCCCACACATAAACATGCGGCGCGCCCCGGTGATTCGGGGTGCGCCGCGTCTATTTCTGCACCATGCAGCTATTTCAAATCAGTTTGCCATACTCCTCATCGCCGACCGCTTCCAGCCACTGGTTGGAGCAGTCCTCTCCCGGCACCTCTAGGGCCAGGTGGGAGAACCAGCTGTCCGGGGCCGCTCCGTGCCAGTGCTTTACCTCAGGCGGAATGTTGACCACATCTCCGGACTGAAGCACCTGGGCCGGCTTGCCCCACTCCTGGTAATAGCCCCGTCCGGCCACACAGACGAGAATCTGCCCGCCGCCCTTTGCGGCGTGGTGGATGTGCCAGTTGTTGCGGCAGCCAGGCTCAAAGGTCACATTGTACACCCCCACCTGACTGGTGGAGAGGGGCTGGAGATAGCTCTGCCCCACAAAATACTGGGCAAACCCATCGTTGGGCGCCCCGATGGGGAACACCATCTCCTTCTGGTGCTGTTCCTTGCCCCCATCGCCTGCCTCCTCCGCCCAGACCTCCTTGGCCATGCGGAAGGCCGCCCAGGCCTTGGGCCACCCTGCATAAAAGGCGGCATGGGTGAGAACCTCGGCAATTTCCTGACGGGTCACACCGTTTTTCTTGGCTGTGGCCAGGTGATACTGAAAGGAGCTGTCCACCAGCCCCTGGGCCATGAGGGCCACCACCGTTACCAGAGAGCGGTCCCGGAGGGAGAGCTTGTCCTCCCGGCTCCACACCTCTCCAAACAGTACATCATCGTTCAGCTGGGCAAATTTGGGAGCAAACTCTCCCAGAGCCTCCCTGCCCGCCGTCTGTTTTACTACCATACTGAATACCTCCCAATCGCTTTGTTTTCCCTTCGCTCTGTCCGGCCGTTATTTCAGATATTCCAGAAAAAAGGACTGGATCTCATCAAAGGGAATGATGTCCTTCCGGTCGTAGAGGTCGGTATGAACTGCGCCGGGAATGATCATCAGGCGCTTATTGTCCCGGTTAGGGTTGTCTTTTACCATCTCTTCAAAGGCGTCCCGGCTGAAGTAGCAGGAGTGGGCCTTTTCTCCGTGGATCATCAACACGGCGCTGGCAATCTCGCTGCTGTATCGCAGAATGGGCATGTTGAGAAAAGACAGAGAGGAGGTCACATTCCAGCCCCCATTGGAATTGAGAGAGCGCTCGGTATAGCCCCGCTGGGTTTTGTAGTAGTCATAGTAGTCCTTCACAAAGAAGGGTGCATCCTCCGGCAGAGGATCCACTACTCCTCCCGCCCGGGCATAGGTTCCCGTCCGGTAGTCCTCTGTGCGCTGGGCATTGAGCGCCTGTTTCATCCGGTAACGGGCCTGGGGGCTGTCGTCGGCATCAAAATAGCCTTTGGCATTGACCCGGGTCATATCGTACATGGTAGAGGTGACCGTAGCTTTGATGCGGGTGTCCATAGCCGCCGCATTGAGGGCCATGCCGCCAAAGCCGCAGATGCCCAGAATCCCCACCCGCTCCGGGTCAATAAACTCCCGGGTGGAGAGGAAATCCACCGCCGCGGAAAAATCCTCCGTGTTAATGTCCGGGGATGCCACGTTGCGTACCTGGCCGCCGCTCTCTCCGATAAAGGAGGGGTCAAAGGCCAGGGCCGCAAATCCCCGGGCAGCCAGCTCTTCCGCATAGAGGCCGGAGCACTGCTCCTTGACCGCACCAAAGGGGCCGCTGACCGCAACGGCGGGCAGCTTGCCCTCCACCTTCCGAGGCAGGTAGAGATCCCCCGCCAGCTCAATCCCATAGCGGTTATGAAAGCGCACCGCTTCCCTGCTTACGCTGTCCCGCACAGGAAAGGAATATCCGTTATAGCGAGATGTCATGCCCTTTCCTCCTTAAATTCCCTTGCCCATCTCATAGGCCTGGTTCAATGCCCG
>CAUFAM010000045.1 GCA_959022875.1 uncultured Oscillospiraceae bacterium
GACCGGATGCACCCACTGATAGCTCCGGCGGGCATGAATTTTCTCATACCAGAAGGTCACCCCTTCTGATCCGTCGGCGTTAAAGGACCAGGTATAGCGGTAATTGGCCCGCCCCGCACCCGGCACCCAGGCCCGCTCCAACTTCTCCCGCCAGCCGGGATGAAAGACCTCGTCCAAATCGGTGCACACACAGATGTCCACGTCCTCGTCCACCAGCTCCATGGAGCGGTTCCTCGCCACATCAAAGCGCCAAGGCACCACCTGTTCTACCACGACCCGGGCCCCCCGCGCCCGCAGGCGCTCCACCGTATCGTCTTCCGAGCCGGTATCCAGCACCACAACCTGATCCGCCTCAGACATGGAGTCCATCCACCGGTCTACAAATTGGCTTTCATTTTTACAGATGGCATAGACCCAAACCTTATACTGACTCATATTCTCCCCCTTTTGAAAGGGCCGGCGCCCCAAAAAGGGCGCCGGCTTGGGCGGTTTACTGGGCCAGAATTCCCGCAGAACGCAGGTTGGCCAGCAGCTGGTTAAACTGGGTGACCACATCGGTGGAATTGGTGGCATCCGCCACAGCGGAGATGGTCCGCAGCCCCGCACCGGCAGGGCCGGTAGGGCCGGTGGGGCCAGTGGGACCAGTGGCACCTTCCGCACCCGCAGGGCCCTGCGCACCGGCAGGACCTTCCGGGCCGGTGGGACCGGTGGGACCTTCCGCGCCAGTGGCACCGGCAGCACCCTCGGGACCGGTGGGGCCAGTGGGGCCAGCCTCGCCCTGGGGGCCAGTGGGGCCAGTGGGACCAGTTACGCCGGGAGTACCCTGCGCCCCGGTGGGACCGGTGGGGCCAGCCTCACCCTGAGGCCCGGTGGGGCCAGTGGGACCAGTCGCACCGGCAGCCCCCTGAGCCCCGGCAGGGCCGGTAGGACCGGTTGCGCCGGCAGCACCCTGAGGGCCGGAAACACCCTGGGGGCCGGTAGGGCCGGTGGGGCCGGTGGGACCCTGGACGGAAACCAGCTCATAGTCAGTGGAGCTGCCCGGGGTTCCGGTGGGATTGCCAATCCGGGCCCGGTAGAGACTGCCGTTATAGGTGACAAAGTCTCCCAGAGCATAGGGAGTGCCAGGGACGAAGGTGGTCACCGTCTGCAAGCCTTCTCCCATGGGGCCGGTGGGGCCGGTAGGACCGGTGGGCCCCTGAAGGCCCTGGGGACCAGTGGGCCCGGTGGGGCCGGGAACGCCGTTAGGGCCGGGAATTCCCTGAGGCCCGGTGGGGCCGGTAGCGCCGTTAGGGCCGGGATACCCCTGGGGTCCGGTGGGCCCGGTAGGACCAGCAGGTCCGGTGGGGCCGGTGGGGCCGCTCACCGGACCGGGACAGGGCGGTACCGGTCCGGGTCCGGGACAAGGAGGCACCGGAGTAGGCCCCGGGCAGGGAGGCACCGGCCACGGATTGGGGCAGGGATCCGGGCAAGGGCAGGGATTCTGCCCATGGCAGGGGGGCACCGGAGGCATGGGCGGGGTGGGGCAGCAGCCGGAATTGCAGCCGCAGCTGGAATTACAGCCACAGCCGCTGCTGCCGCTCAGATAGGCCACGACCCCGTCTCTGCGGCTCTGCTCCCACTCAGAAGCATAGCATCGTTTCATAAAACGCTCCTTCTTCACAGTTGATGGTTGTGGCCATGCCCATCCTCTGGGTACGCCACACTCCATACTATGTTCTCCGGCCATATCGGTGCGCCCGCCTTTACAGGGGAAACAATTTCTGTCATAATAGGGGCAAGAAAGGGGGAGCACGCCGTGAAACAGTACGTCGTCGCCCTGGACCAGGGTACCACCAGCAGCCGCTGCATCATTTTTGACCGGGACCAGCGGATCGTTGGGGTGGCTCAGAGGGAATTTACCCAGATTTATCCAAAGCCCGGCTGGGTGGAACACGACCCCATGGAGATCTGGTCCAGCCAGTATTCCGTCCTCACCGAGGCCTTGGCCCAGACCGGCATCGCCCCGGAGGACATCGCCGCCATCGGCATCACCAACCAGCGGGAGACCACCATTGTCTGGGACAAGCAGACCGGCCGCCCCATCTATAACGCCATCGTCTGGCAGTGCCGCCGCACCGCTGCCCTGTGCGAAGCACTGAAAAAAGACCGGGAATTTACCGGCTACATCCAGCAGCACACCGGCCTTCTCATTGACGCCTACTTCTCCGCCACCAAGATCAAGTGGATTCTCGACCAGGTGGAGGGGGCCCGGGAACGGGCCGCGGCAGGGGAGCTTCTCTTCGGCACGGTGGACAGCTGGCTTGTCTGGAAGCTGACCGGCGGAAAGGCCCATGTCACCGACTATACCAACGCCAGCCGCACTATGCTCTTTGACATTGAGAAGCTATGCTGGGATGAGCACATCTGCCACACGCTGGGGATCCCCCAAACTATGCTCCCCCAGGTAATGGACTCCAGCGCCATTTACGGCACCGTCAACCTTCAGGGAGTGGAGGTGCCCATTGCGGGCATTGCGGGCGATCAGCAGGCCGCCCTCTTTGGTCAGGCCTGCTTTGCCCCGGGCGAGGCGAAAAACACCTACGGCACCGGCTGTTTCCTTCTGATGAACACGGGCCGCCGCCTGTGCCGCAGCCAGAACGGCCTGGTGTCCACCATCGCCGTGGGTCTGAACGGCCAGGTGGAGTACGCCCTGGAGGGCTCCGTCTTTGTGGGCGGGGCAGTCATCCAGTGGGTGCGGGATGAGCTGCGCTTTATCACCGAGTCCCGGGATGCAGAATATTACGCCTCCAAGGTGCCCGACACCGGGGGCGTCTATCTGGTGCCCGCCTTCACCGGCCTGGGCGCCCCCCACTGGGACATGTACGCCCGGGGCGCCCTGGTGGGCATTACCCGGGGCACCAGCCGGGAGCACATCATCCGGGCTGCCCAGGAGTCCATTGCCTATCAGGTCTATGACCTGGTGGACGCCATGGAGAAGGACACGGGCATCCCTCTCTCCGCCCTCAACGCCGACGGCGGGGCCAGCCGGGACAAATTCCTGATGCAGTTCCAGTCGGACATTTTAAATAAGCCCCTCCACCGCCCCGCCATCACCGAGACCACGGCCCTGGGCGCGGCCTGCCTGGCCGGGCTGGCCGTGGGCATGTGGAAGGACCGGGAGGAGCTTCGCCAGCGGCGGCTTCTCTCCCAGAACTACGAGCCCCACATGGACCAGGCCCGGCGGGAACAGCTCCTCCGGGGCTGGCACAAGGCGGTAGGCCGGAGCCTTGACTGGGAAGAACACACCTAAGGAGGCATATGCATGTTAACCCCCATTGAGCTGCCTACCCTTCTCTTCTGGGAGAACGGCAACAGCTGGTACGGAAGCAAGGGCATGGCCCGCTTTTTTATCAAGCCTGAAACGCCCGAGGGCGAAGACGCGCCCCAGCTGAACGTCCAGCTGTGGAAAGGCCCGCTTTGTATGGAGTTAAGCGAGATTCTCTCCACCGCCTCCTTCCCCATCAGCGAGGAAGGCCTCCGGCAGACCACCGACTGGCTGGAGGAGCAGGCCAAAACCCTTAACGAATCGTAAATCAGGACAAAAAAAATCCCATCCGTTATCAAACGGATGGGATTTTTTAGTATTTTAAAGCTCCGCAGCGGGATTTCTTCCCACGGCAATTTTCAGGAGAATGGGGGTTACCAGGGCCGAGGCCACTATGCTCAGCACAATGGCAGGTAGGGCTACCTCGGGAATGAGGCCGGAGTCCAGGCCCTTTTGGGCCACCATCAACGCCACCTCGCTCCGGGCCACCATGCCGATGCCAACCACCAGAGACTGGTGGCCGGACATGCCGCACAGCTTGGCACCCAGGCCGCAGCCCATAATCTTGGAGATGACCGCCGCCACAATGAGCAGCAGGGCAAAGAGCAAAATCTCCGAGTTCATGTTGCGCATATTGGTCATCATACCAATGTTGGCGAAGAACACGGGGGTGAAGACCATGTAGGCAGTGACGGTGAACTTTTTGGCCACAAACTGCCGGGCCTTGGTCACGTTGCAGAGGATCAGGCCGGCAAAGTAGGCGCCGGTAATATCGGCCACGCCAAACCATACCTCGGCCACATAGGACATCAGCAGACAGAAGGCCAGGGCCCACACCGCTACCCGGCGGCTGTGCCAGTGTTCCTCAGCAATGTAGCCGAAAAGCTTGCGCACCACCAGGCCTACCACCAGGACAAAGACAAAGAACAGAACAATGTTGGTCACAACCTCCAGGGGATTGGACTCCCCGGTGCTGAAGCCGCTGAGGAAGGACAACACGATGATGCCCAGAATGTCGTCAATGAGGGCGGCGCTCAACAGCACCGTACCTGTCTTGGTTTTCAGCTTGCCCATCTCGTTGAGAGTCTCTACCGTAATGGACACGGATGTTGCCGCAAACACCGCACCCATAAAGCTGGCCTTCAAAATGGCCATGGCACTGGACTGCTCGGGGAAGAAGATCAGGTAAACCCCACCGCACAGAATCATGGGGAAAATGACGCCCAGAAGGGCCACCACAAACGCCTGTACGCCGGTGGCCTTCAGCTCCTTCATATCCGTGTCGATACCGGCGGTGAACATGAGCATAATGACGCCGATCTCCGCCGTCTTGACCAAAAAGTCCGTGCTCTCCAGCACACCGAACCCCGTGGGGCCCAGGATGATACCTGCCAGCAGTGCACCCAGAACCTGGGGCAGCTGAATTCGCTCCGTGACCAGTCCCAGCACCTTGGTGGACAGCAGGATAATGGCCAGAAGCAGCAAAAAAGTGTACGATTCCATATTTCCCTCCAAAAATCAAAGAAGCCGTCCGGAGACGTCTCCTCCGGGCCGACTTCAAGCATTATAATCACATGCTCTCATGAAGTCAACCAGCATTTTCACGGGAATTATCCACTTTTTCCTTCCTTCATAAGGAAAATTGCCCTTTTAAAATTTCCAGTATTTTACTTTTAGATTCCTTTTTTCTCCCCTTTTGCTGCCCCTTGCGCGGCAGAGCGGCTCATGGTAAAATGAGGTGTTCCTCTGTTCCGGCCCCGGTTTTGGGCCGTAATTACCATATAAAATGGAGGATTACCATGAGACAAAAGCTGACCTGTGCCCTGCTGTGCGCCGCCCTGGCTCTGGGGCTGACGGGCTGCGCCGGACAGAGCGCTCCCGGCACCTCTGCCGGGCAGTCTGGAGAAAGTTCCGCTGTTCAGAGCACCTCTGATGCGGAAACCGTCACCTTCACCGATGACCTGGGCCGGGAGGTTACCCTCTCTTCCCCCAAACGGGTGGCCGCCCTCATCGGCAGCTTTGCCGACGTATGGTGTCTGGCCGGGGGCAAAGATACCCTGGTGGCCGCCGCGGACGACAGCTGGACTCAGTTTGACCTGGGCCTCAGTGAAGAGGTCAAAAATCTGGGTGCCGTAAAAACCCCCAGTCAGGAAATCCTCCTGGCCGCCGACCCGGACTTTGTCATCGGCAGCGCCAAAACCGCCGCCGACGTGGAGCTTATGGATTTAATGGACGAGCTGGGCATCCCCGCAGCCTGTTTTGACATCAGCTCCTATGAGGATTACCTGCGTATGCTGGACATCTGCACCCAGCTTACCGGAGATGCGCGGGCCTATGAGCAAAACGGCACCGCGGTGCAGGAGCAGATTGACGCCGCCCGCGCCCGCGCCGACGGCAGTGCCCCCACCGTCCTCTACGTACGGGCCACTGGATCCAGCTGCAAGGTGAAAAACAGCGAAAATACCGTTCTGGGTGAGATGCTGGCCGATCTGGGCTGCATCAACATTGCCGACAGCGAGACCGCCCTGCTGGAAAGCCTGAGCATGGAGACCATCCTGGCCTGTGACCCGGAGTACATCTTTGTGGTTCTTCAGGGCTCCGATCCCACCGATGCCGAAATTACCCTTCAGAACGCCCTGCTGTCCGATCCCGCCTGGAACAGCCTCACCGCCGTGAAGGAAGGGCGGCTTTACTACATGGATCAGCAGCTCTATAATGTAAAACCAAATGCCCGGTGGGGAGAGGCCTATGAAAAGCTTGCCGACATCCTCTATCCAGAGGAGTAATCACAACTTCATTATTCTCTGCCTGCTGGGGCTATTTCTGGCCGTGGGGATGCTGAGCCTCCTTCTGGGCCCGGAGTCCATCGCCCCCGGCCAGGTGCTTCAGGGCTTTCTCGACCCGGAGGACACCATTGCACGGCGTATCGTCCTCTATGTGCGCCTGCCCCGCACCTTGGCGGGACTGCTGGCGGGGGCGGCACTGGCCTGCGCGGGCGTCATCGTCCAGGTGGTGCTCTCCAATCCCCTGGCCGCCCCCAGCACCATCGGAGTCAACTCCGGGGCCGGGCTTGCAGCCGCTTTGTGCTGCGCCCTGCTGCCCACCAACCTGACGGCGGTGCCCTTTGCCGCCTTTGCCGGGGCCTTTCTGGGGGCGGTGACCGTACTGGCCATCGCCGAGCACACCGGAGCCTCCCGGCTTACCCTGGTGCTGGCGGGCCTTGCCATTTCGGGCATTTTCAGCGCCGGGGTGGACACCATCCTCACCTTTGTACCTGAATCTCTCAACGGCTACTCCGACTTTCGCATCGGCGGGCTGGACGGGGTGTCTCTGAAACAGCTCAAGCCCGCCGCCCTGCTCATTCTTCCCGCCCTGCTGGCCTCTCTTTCCCTGCACAATGAGCTGGATCTGCTCTCCCTGGGACAGGAACAGGCCCAGGCTCTGGGACTGAACGCCAAAACGCTGCGCCTTGTGGCCTTGGGGCTGGCCGCGGTACTGGCCGGAGCGGCGGTGAGCTTTTGCGGCCTTATCGGCTTTGTGGGGCTGATGGTTCCCCACATTATGCGCCGCCTGGTGGGAGAAGAGAGCGGTGCGCTGCTGCTTACCTGCGCTCTGGGCGGCGGAGCGGTTTTGTGCGGGTGCGACCTGCTGGCCCGGCTGCTCTTTGCCCCCTACGAGCTTCCCGTGGGTATTCTCATGTCCCTGCTGGGCGGCCCCTTCTTTATCTGGCTTCTTCTGCGGCAGAGGGGAGGACGGCACAGTGGTTGAAGTAAAAAACCTCTTTGTAAGCTATGGTGAGACCCCCGTCCTCTCTGACGTCTCCCTGGCCTTCCCTCCGGGGCAGATCACCGGGGTGCTGGGCCCCAACGGCTGCGGAAAAAGTACCCTGCTGAAAGCCGCCCTGGGCCTCATTCCCATCCAGGGAGGGCAGGTTCTGGTGGAGGGAAGAGCACTCAGCACCCTCTCCCCCCGAGAGGTGGCCCAACAGGCCGCCTACCTGGCCCAGAGCCGCAGTGTGCCCAGCATTACCGCCCGGCGCATGGTGCTCCACGGCCGTTTTCCCTATTTGTCCTATCCCCGCCGCTACCGCCCTGAGGACTACCAGATGGCCGACCAGGCCCTTCAATGGACGGATGCGGCCGACCTCAGCCACCGGCTAATGGAGGAGCTCAGCGGAGGCCAGCGGCAGAAGGTCTATCTGGCCATGGCCCTGGCCCAGGACACCCAGACCATTCTCATGGACGAGCCCACCACCTTTCTGGACATCAGCCACCAGCTGGAGGTAATGGCCCTGGCCCGTCGGCTTGCCAGCCTGGGAAGGGCGGTGGTGCTGGTGCTTCATGACCTGAGTCTGGCCCTGCGGGGCTGTGACCGGATCGCTCTGCTGTC
>CAUFAM010000046.1 GCA_959022875.1 uncultured Oscillospiraceae bacterium
GGAGAGACGGGGCAATGTCTTTGAGGAGAAGGAAAAAGTTACATATTTGCCGGAAAGACAAACAAAAATTAACGAAACGTCTCAAAAAGTACCATGTGGCTTTTATAGACATACGGCAAAAAGAATGGTATAATAATTCGTTGATTTGGTCCCTGAATTTTATACACTTGCTTGGGGGAAGTTCATGATGAAGGATAAGAAGAGAAACGTCGGGCAGGTGCAGACGTCCGAGATGGCTTCCGGCCGGGAAACGGCGGCCGGAGTGCTGGAGCGGTGGCTGCCTGTCTGGTATTCACTGCTTTTGTTTGTGGCAATGACTGTGCAGACGGTCAATATGGCGCTGATTCTGGGTGTGCTGGCCTTGCTCCTTTCGGTGGGGAAAGGAGCAAGAGCCCGCCTGCGCTCCCGGGCCGGGATTGCGCTGCTGGGCTTTGAGGCCTTTTTGATCCTGTGTACCATCGGCAGTCTGTACAGTGATTTTGGCTCCTATGCCATCAAGGAGATTCCAAAGCTTCTGGCGGCGGGATCCCTGGCCCTCATTTTGGCGGGCAGAGGGAGCCGGGACAATGTCCGGGGACTGCTGTGGGGGTTTTCGGGCGTGTGCAGCGCCATCTCCCTGCTGTGCATGGACCTGGCCTGCAATGGCCCGCTGTTCCGGGGCTTTGCGTCGGCAGCGGGGATGCTGGGATATGATACCTACCTAAGCCTGGGGGAGGAAATTGTCATTTCGGGCGCGCGTATGAACGGCATCTACAATAACGCAAACCTGACGGGTGCCCTGCTGGCCCTGGCCATATTCGTGGGCCTGTATCTGATGATTACCGGGCGCACCTACCTGGAGCGGCTGCTGGCTGCTGTGCTCTCCAGCGTCGCGGTGACAGGCTTTGTGGTGGCGGTAAGCCGCGGCGCCATGCTGTGTTTTGCCATTTCTGCCCTGTTCTATCTGGCTGCTGCGGGGAAGGAAAACCGCATGAAGGTATTTTTTGCCATGGTGTGCCTGGGCGGGTGCGGACTGGCCTTCGGTGTGCTCGCCTCCTCCATGCTGACAGCTGGATCCGGGTTGGGTCCTTGGCTCGGCATTGCCTGCGGCGTTCTGGTGTGGCTGCTCTATGAGTTTCCCGGACAGGGGGCGGCAAGGCTGCTGGAGGGAAAAGGACGGCTGGTTGCCCTGGTTCTGGCAGGGGCGGCTGTGCTCTGTGTGGCCGGCGTAATGTTCCTGTTCTCCCAAACCAAGCCCTATGTGTTTGGCAGCAGTGCCTACCTCTACCGGGGAGTGGATGTCACAGCCGGAGAGAGCTACACCCTGACCGGAGACTGGGACAGCAGTGAAGATATTACCGTGGTCATTTACGGAGCCACCCGGGAGCAGACCATGCTGAACCAGACCGAAACCTATTATAGCGGTCCTCTGAGCCAGGCAGCCTTTACGGTGCCGGAGGGGGTGAACCGGGTGCTGCTCCAGGTCCGGGGGCCGGAGGGGCTGGAGCTGCGCAGCCTTGCCCTGTCCGATGGAACCCAGATCCCCATGGACTACCGGTATCTGCCCAATACCATTACCGACCGTCTCCAGCAGAACATTTTGGAAGACAGCAGCTTCCTGCTCCGCTTCCAGTATGACATTGACGGCATGAAGCTCTTTGCCCAGTCTCCCCTGATCGGACACGGCCTGGGCTCCACAGAGGGGCTGCTGAGCGCGGTGCAGCTTTACTACTACGAGTCTCTCTACCTCCACAATCACCTGCTTCAGGTGATGAATGAGACGGGACTGATTGGACTTGCCGCATTCCTGGCGTTTTTGCTGGGGTGTGCGTGGCTGCTGGTCAAGCGCATGCGCAGGGAAAAAGGTGACTTGCTGGCCCCCTCCCTGCTGGCCTGCTGGGTGATGATGAACCTGCACAGTCTGATGGAGATTTCCTTCTCTGTGCGTATGTACCAGTGTGCCGCCTTTACCCTGCTGTTGCTGGCGGTGTTGGCCTATCAGGAGCCTGTCCAGGGAAAGAAGGGAAACTGGCTGGGAATTTGTGCCCTGGCCGGGGCGCTGGTGTGGACTGCAGCCACAACGGCGCTGATTCTGGGCAGCCAGCTGGCCCAGCGGGAGTTTCAGACCATGGACAGCAGCAACATGAGCTATTCTGAGTTTATGAGCACCATGAGCCGCCTGGACTGGATGGACAGCTATACCGATCAGGACTATAAGATCAATATGATCGGGGCCGGCCTGCAGCAGGGAGGCGAAAGCGGCTTGGCGGTGGCCCGGCGCTGTGCCCAGCAGCTGATGGCAACGGAGGAATTTGACGCTTGCTATAAGACCGCATATTACTACTATCTGCCCCAGGGTGACCTGGAGGGCTTCTTCGGGGCGCTTCAAACGGGCCTTGTGCAGGAGCGGGCCAATGCGGGAGCATGGAACAGCGTAATGAACCTGTGCTCTGTGGTGATGCTCCAGCTGAACGAGACACAGATTGATGACTTTGTGGATGGGATTTTGAGCCTTCAGCAGCAGATGGACGAAGCCAATCAGGTGCTGATCTCGGATGTGAACTGGGAAAGCGCCAACCAGATTCTGGTGGATGCGGCCCGGTCGGTACGGGAACAGGGCCTCCAGGGGGCGGATGCGTATCTGGCCCTTGCCACGGCGGTCACCGCCCCGCCGCAAAACGGATAAGAAAACAGAGGGATGGCCTTGGGCCATCCCTCTGTTTTAAAAGACTGCCGGCCGCGTGATCCGCGGCCGGCAAAAAATTAATATCAACCAATTTTGGCGCCGGTGCAAGCAGGCACCTCCACCTCGTCTCCCTGTACGCGGTTTACCTCCTCTGGCTCATGGAAGGTAGGTACGGCCTCATGGAGGGCCCGGCGGATGGCGGCAGGGTTATGCTCCTCCAGGGCCTCGCGCAGCAGCCGCAGCTTCTGTTCCATTTCCCGGGGAGTAATAGCGGGCTGACGCTCAATAAAAATCTGGCTGTTTTCAGTCTGTTCAATATCACGGCTGGCAATGAGCAGCTCTTCATAGAGCTTCTCTCCCGGGCGCAGGCCTGTTTCCACAATCTCGATGTCCCGGTAGGGAATCAGGCCGGACAGACGAATGAGGTTTTCTGCCAGATCCAGAATCTTTACCGGCTGACCCATGTTGAGGACAAACAGCTCATTTTTCCTGGCCTGGGCCCCTGCCTGGAGCACCAGCTGGGCCGCTTCGGGTATGGTCATGAAATAGCGGATGATACGCTTGTCCGTCACGGTGACAGGACCGCCTGCGGCAATCTGACGCTTGAAGAGAGGAACTACGGAGCCGTTGGAGCCCAGTACGTTGCCAAAGCGTACGGCCACATAGTCGGTGGTGCTGTGGCCCTTCATGGATTGCAGAATCATTTCACAAAGGCGCTTGCTGGCGCCCATGACTGAGGTGGGGTTAACTGCCTTGTCGGTGGAAATGAGAAGAAACTTCTCTACCTTGAATTCATCGGCGGCACGTACCACATTGAGGGTGCCAAATACATTGTTGCGGATGGCCTCCTGGGGGCTGACCTCCATAAGGGGCACATGCTTGTGGGCGGCGGCGTGGAACACTACGTTGGGGCGGTAGCGCTCCATCAGCTGGCGCATGCGCTCCAAATCCCGGACGGAGGCAATTTCCACCGTCAGATCCAGCCGGCCGCCGTAGCGGTACAGCAGCTCCTGCTGGATGTCATAGGCATTATTCTCGTAGATGTCCACAATAATCAGCTTGCGGGGATCGTGCTTGACAATCTGGCGGCAGAGCTCAGAGCCAATGGAGCCGCCGCCGCCGGTGACCATAACGGTCTTTCCCTCCAGGAAGGCGTCCACAGGGGCGGGATCCATCACGATGGGGGGACGGCCCAGCAGGTCCTCAATCTGAACCTCCCGGAGCTGACCGCGCATGGGCTTGCGGTCAATGAGCTCCATGGTACTGGGGAGGGTGGAGATATGGACATTTTCCAACTTGGACAGGGACTGGAGAATTTCGTGGCGGCGGTTTTCGTTGGCGGAGGGAATGGCAACAAAGACGTTGTGGATGCCAAGGGCTTTCAGCTTTGACGGGGCCTGGGCAATGGAGCCCTGAACCCGGATGCCGTGGACACTCTTATGAATTTTTGCCGGGTCATCGTCAAAAAAGCACTCCACCCGGAATTTGCTCTCGTGGTTGCTGCGCAGCTCCTCCAGCAGCTGAAGGCCTGCGGAGCCTGCTCCCACGATGGCGGCGGAGACCTGGTGGCTGCCTTTGGTGTAGAGGACATGGTTGCGGTAGAGGCGGTAGGCAAAGCGAATCAGAAGCATGCCAAGCACCCAAAGTCCGCCGATGGCGGTGAGGGTGATAAAGGAGATGATGACCTGGCTCATGAGGGTGCGGGCCACAATCTCATAGACCAGAAACCCCGAAAAGGCGGCCATCAGCAGGGTCATATATTCCCGGCTTTCCGCGTAGCGCCATAGGCTTGCGTAGGTTCGGAAAATCAGCTGGGAGATGGTGACACATGCGTACATGACAGCCAGGTGAACGGCTAGATACAAAAGCCGCCCGGGCAAGTTCTCGTGGAACCAGTGGGAGGCTACCAGGCAAAACAGCGTGGCTGCCAGAAGAATGAAACTGTCACAGGCAAACAGCAGAAAGCTGCGTAAAAATTTCACGAAAAAAACTCCTTCATCCTTATGAACTGGAAAAAAGCGGGATTTATACCGAAAAACCAAATGCATCATAGCATATTTTTATAAAAAAGGGAAGGGGAGAATCCGCCCAAAACAGGCTGAATCTGTCTGGAAAGGAGAGATTTTTCCATGGGGCAGCAAAGGCCGAATGGTTGCGCGGGGGAGGGTTTTGTGGTACCATCAGGGTATTCTTATTTTACTGGCCCAGATGGGCTGAATGGGGGGCGAAGGATGGAGCAGTACTTTCCTATGTGGGATCAGCTGACCGAAGCACAGCAGCGGACACTTTTGGAGTCGGCCAGCCGGCGCAGCGTTAAAAAGGGCACCGTGCTTCATAACGGCGGGGCGGATTGTACCGGGCTGCTTTTGGTCTGCTCCGGACAGCTGCGGGCGTATATCCTCTCCGAGGAGGGGAGAGAGATCACCCTGTACCGGCTGTTTGAAATGGACATCTGCTTGTTTTCCGCCTCCTGCATGCTCCACAGCATTCAGTTTGACATTACAGTGGAGGCGGAGCGGGACACGGAGTTTTGGCTCATCCCCACGGAGGTCTATAAGCGCATCATGGAGCAGTCCGCGCCTCTGGCCAACTACACCAATGAGATTATGGCCAGCCGGTTTTCCGAGGTCATGTGGCTGATGGAGCAGATCATGTGGAAGAGCTTTGACCAGCGGCTGGCCGCCTTCCTGTTGGAGGAAGCCGAACTGGAGGGGAGCAATCAGCTGAAGCTGACCCATGAGATCATTGGCAATCATCTGGGTTCTGCCCGGGAGGTGGTCACCCGGATGCTGCGGTATTTCCAGAGCGAAGGCATGGTCAAACTGAGCCGGGGAACGGTGGAGCTTGTCGATGGGGAACAGCTGAAGCGTCTGGCCCGGAGCTGAGATATTTGATTCGATTATGAGAGAGGGCCGTGTGCCTTTTGAAGCAATCAAAACACTACGGGGCACACCTCACAGGTGCGCCCCGTAGTGTTTGCCGTCTGTAAACGAATGGGTGCTTGCCGGGACCCTTTTACCGGGCCAGCAGCTTTTTCATGCCATCCTCCAGCCCCTCCACGGTCAGAGGGAACATAGGGAACATGGCATCAATTTTATTGTAACTCTCCGCCCATTCCCCGTCCCACTGGGGCGGCCCGTCGGGGTTAAGCCAGATGGCATGGCGGAAGCGGTCACGCAGGCGGCGCAGGCAGTCCAGACCGCTGGTGGGTTCTCCCTCCCGGGCGATGGGGAAGGGATCGAAGATCTCGTGGGGAGACATCTGGGCGTCGCCCACCACAATGAGCTTATATTCCGCGCTGATGTTGGACAGCAGCCAGCTGATGGCCACTGCATTGCCCGGATTGAGGGTGGGGTCGTTGTACACCCGGGTGTAGGGGCAGTTGTGGAAGTAGTAGATCTTTAAATCCTTAAAATGACCTGCCTTGGTGACGGCCTGGAACAGGGCGGAGCACAGCTGGGCATAGTGATCCATGGAGCCGCCGGAGTCCATGAGCAGCAGTACCTTGACGGTGTTCTGCCGGGGCTTTTTGTAGCGCACCTTCAGCACGCCGGCGTTGTTGGCGGTGTCCTGGATGGTGTTGTCCACATCAAATTCCGTGGGAGGCAGGTCCACCAGACCGGAGAACTGCCGCAGCCGGCGCAAGGCCACCTGAAGCTGCCGGGTGTCCAGGGTGTTGTCCTGGCGGAAGTCCCGGAAGCGGCGCTCTCCCGCCACCCGGAAAGCCCGGCGGTAGCGGGATTCCCCGCCTACCCGCAATCCCACAGGCGACATGCCCATGTTGCCGAAGATGGACATACCGTGAGTGCCCACCCAGTAGTTGCCGCAGTTGTGCTGTTCCCGCTGCTCGTGCTTGCGCTCGGCAAAAAGCTGCTCAATTTCCAGGGTGGACAGGGTCTCGTTGAGCTCGGCCTGCTGCTCGTCATATTCGCCCATGGGGGCGTTGGGCTTGTCCAGCCAGTCCAATAACTCCTGGGAGACCTCCTGCTGGAAGGGGACATCCTTGAAATATTCCAGGAAGGTTCGGTCGAAGGCATCAAAGTCCGCCTCACTTTTCACCAGCAGGCACCGGCACAGGTGGTAGAACCCGGTGAAGCTGGCCCCGTGAAGCCCCTTGTGGAGGGCCTCCATGAGAGCCATCCACTCGGTGAGGGAGACTTTAAGGCCGTTTCGCCGGAGCAGATACAGAAAATCTTCAAACATAGGCTCACTTCCAACTGCGCCGCAGGGTGTCGATGTCCTCGTTCTTCTTCAGCAGCACGCCCAGATAGGGAACCTCCTTCACGATCCGGTCCACCGCCACGCCTCCGTGCTGGAGGGCCTGAATCCAGTCGATGATCTCGCTGGTGGAGGGCTTCTTTTTGATCTGGGGCAGGCTGCGGATCTTGTAGAAGGCCTCCAGCACCTGAGTGAGCAGCTTCTCGTCCAAATCGGGGAAGTGCACCCGCACGATGTCCGCCATCAGCTCCTTGTCGGGGAACTCGATGTAGTGGAACACGCACCGCCGAAGGAAGGCGTCGGGCAGCTCCTTTTCCGCGTTGGAGGTGATGATCACCACGGGGCGGTGGTTGGCCTTCACCGTGCGGCCGGTCTCGGGGATGTGGAACTCCATCCGGTCCAGCTCCCAGAGCAGGTCGTTGGGGAACTCCAGGTCGGCCTTGTCGATCTCGTCAATGAGCAGGATGACCTGCTCCTCGCTGGTGAAGGCCTCGCCCAGCTTGCCCAGCTTCACGTACTTCTCAATGTCGTCCACGCCCTGGCCGCCAAACTGGCTGTCATAGAGGCGCTGCACCACGTCGTAGACGTACAGGCCGTCCTGGGCCTTGGTGGTGGACTTGATGTTCCAGATAATAAGCTTTTTCCCCAGCGCCTGGGAGATGGCCTCGGCCAGCATGGTCTTGCCGGTGCCCGGCTCGCCCTTGATCAAAAGAGGCTTTTGCAGCACCATGGCGATGTTGGCCGCACGCAGCAGCTCCTCCGAGGCCACATAATTCTGACTTCCGCGAAATTCTTCCAT
>CAUFAM010000047.1 GCA_959022875.1 uncultured Oscillospiraceae bacterium
TCAACGCCGTGGGCGTGGACGCCAACACCGCCTCCCCCTCCCTGCTCCAGCGGGTCAGCGGTCTCACCGCTACCACCGCCAAAAATCTGGTGACCTACCGGGAGGAAAACGGTCCCTTCACCACCCGTAAGCAGCTTTTGAAAGTGCCCAAGCTGGGCCCCAAGGCCTTTGAACAATGCGCCGGTTTCCTCCGCGTGCCTGAGAGCAAAAGCGTGCTGGACAACACCGGCGTCCATCCGGAAAGTTATGCCGCCGCCGAACACTTACTGGCTCAATGTGGCTACACCCTAGCGGATGTAAAGGCCGGAAGCCTGTCACAGCTCAAAGAAAAAGCAGAGGCCATCGGACTGGATCGTCTGGCCGAGGTATGCGGTGCAGGCGCCCCCACTCTGGCCGATATTATCAAGGAGCTGATGAAGCCGGGCCGGGATCCCCGTGACGAGCTGCCGCCTCCCATCCTCCGCACCGACGTGATGGAGGCCAAGGACTTAAAGCCCGGCATGGAGCTTCAGGGCACCGTGCGCAACGTCATCGACTTCGGCGTGTTCGTGGACATCGGCGTCCACCAGGACGGCCTGGTTCATATCAGCAAGCTGCCCCGGCGGGTGCGTCATCCCTCTGAGCTGCTCACCGTGGGCGACATCGTCACCGTCTGGGTCATCGAGGTGGACGAGAAGAAAAAGCGCATCAGCCTCACCATGAAAAAGCCTCAATAACCTTACAACTTCAGCTTCTTTGATTCCCGCCCCTTTCCAGAGGCGGGAATTTATAAAATTGGAACTTTTTTGAAAAAGTGCTTGACTGTAAAGGTTCTTGATACTGTACACTCAGGGCAAAGGAGGCGATTTTCATGACGATCAAGGAATTGGAAGCGTTGGTCGGCCTGCCCCGGGCCAGTATCCGGTTTTATGAGCAGGAGGGATTTCTCTCTCCCCAGCGGCTGAAAAACAATTACCGGGACTATTCCCCAGAGGATGTGCGTACCTTAAAGCGGATCAAGCTGCTGCGTCAGCTCCACCTGGATTTGGACTCCATTCGCCGCTTGGAAGCTGGAGAACTGACCCTTACTGCGGCGCTAAAAGACCAGCTGGCCGCGCTGGATGCTGACCGGGGCGCCCTGGACCGGGCAGGTGAGGTCTGTCAGTGTCTTCTGAACAGCGGCACAGAATATCGCGCCCTGGATCCGCAGCCCTGGCTGGAAGAGCTGGAACGCCGCCCCGCCCCCAGCGGCCCCCATCTGGAACAGCCCCGGGACAGTCTGGACAACGTCCCTTCTCCCTGGCGGCGCTTTCTTGCCCGGAGGCTGGACACCTTACTGTATGGTCTCCCCTGGCTGGCTATCCAGCTTTATTTACTCCGCGATTACCAGACCGCTGATCCCGCGCCGGGGCTCTACCCCGCCGCATTTTTCAGCCCCATTCTCTTCTGCCTGATCCTCCTGCCCGGGATCCTGGCTCAGACGTTTGTGGCTATGTTTCTGGAGCCCGCCTTTCTTTGTATCCTGGGCGGTACCCCCGGCAAGCTCATCATGGGGCTGGAAGTACGCAATGCCGACGGGGGACGGCTCACCTGGGATCAGGCACGCACCCGCACCGTAAACGTTTTGTTCCGGGGAGAGGGATTTTTCCTTCCCATTTACAGCCTGTGGCGCAACTACCGCTGCTGGCGCGCCTGTAAGGACGGACAGGTTTTACCCTGGGATGAGGACCTGTGCTACACCGCCCGGCCCAAAGGGCTTGTGTGGCGCATCCCTCTTCTGGCCGCCGCAGCCGCCTTGGTCCTGCTCAGTCAGAATCTTCTCATTGGCCTCAGCTATCAGCCGCCCAACCCGGATGGAATTTCCTCTCCCACCCAGCTGGCGGAGAACTACAACGCCTTTCACATCCGGCGTACCCCCGGCGCTTCGGATGACATTCTGTTTGACCGGGATGGCCAATGGGTCATGGAATTGCCCTGGTATGAGCACCCCACTTGGGTCGTGGAAGGCATTAATTTTTCTCCGGATTTTCCCGGAACCCATTTCTCTTATACCGCTGTGTTAGATCCGGCCGTTTTGGAAGAACAGGGACTCAGCCCTTCTCTCTATCATCTGGCCGGTGCCTTTGACGATGATCTGATCCTGGCCCTGTCCTGTGCCGCACGGCCATGGCCCACCTTCTCCTCCAAAAAGGAAGTGGAGCGGATGGAACAGGAGCTGGAGGCGCTGTTCACCACTCCTCTTACTCCGCCGCTCACCCGGCTGGAGCAGGACTTTTCCTGCGGGGTGAGGGTGCAGGCACAGGTGGAGGCCCCCGGATATGTAAGTATGGACGGCACGTCCGCCCAGCTCATCTGGGGCGAGCAGCCTGATCCTGCCCAGCCCATCGTTGTATACGTCACCATGTCGCTACATTGATCTTAATGTCCATTTAATTCTTATACTACAAGTTCTGTAAAGGAGGTAAGCCTTATGCTATGTCCACCCATATTTGACCTTCACTGTGATACGCTCACGGCCTTCATGGATCAAACTTCCACCCCCGGGGCAGACACCCTTAACAACCCCACTCATCATTTTTCCTTTGGCAAAATCCCAAAGGGAACACGCTGGGCCCAGTGCTGCGCCATCTTTCTTCCTGACCGTCTCCATGGTGCAGAGGCCGCAGACTTTTATGCCCATCACCGGGACAGCTTTTATCGCCAGATGACCACGCTGGAGCCTCTGGTCTCCCCCTGCCGAAGCTCTGAGGACATCCAAAGGGCCTGGAACTGCGGCAAAGCCGCCGCCCTTTTGACGGTGGAAAACGCCTCCGCCCTGGCGGGAGATCTGTCCCGGGTGGAGCAGCTCCGCCGGGACGGCGTGGTGATGATGACCCTCACCTGGAACGGGGCCAACGAGCTGGGCTCCGGCCACAGTACCGGCGACGGCCTTACCCCCTTTGGCAAGGCCGCGGTACGGGAAATGGAGGCGCAGGGCATTTTGGTGGACGTATCCCACCTGAACGACCGAGGATTTTTTGACCTGCTGGACACCGCCAAAAAGCCTTTCGCGGCCAGCCATTCCAATGCCCGGGCGGTATGTGCCCACCGCCGCAATCTCACCGATGATCAGATCCGTGAGATGGTGGAGCGTAAGTGCCTCATAGGCCTCAACTACTATAACGCCTTCCTGCGCTCCGACGGGCAGGAGGCCACCGGGGAGGATCTGTGGCGGCATGTGGAGCACTTTCTGGCGCTGGGGGCCCAGGACTGTCTGGCGCTTGGCTCTGACTTTGACGGAGCGCAGGTGCCCGCTTTTCTGGACTGTCCGGAAAAGGTTGCCGGGCTGGAAGCCTTTTTCCTTCAAAAGGGGCTCTCCCCTGCCCTGGCCGAGAAAATCCTCTGGCGCAATGCTCTGGACTTTTTCAAACTGAATTTAGCATAAAAAATCCCCGGCCGAATGGCCGGGGATTTTTTATGCTTCCTATGCTTATTATACGCGCTTCCACTGAGCGCCGCCGGGCACATCGGTGATCTCAATGCCCTGCGCCTTCAGCTCGTCCCGAATTCGGTCGGCCTCGGCAAAGTTCTTCGCATTATTGGCATCATACCGCTGAAGCACCAGAGCGTCGATGGTCTCCTCCCCCTCGCCGGTGATAGTGTAGCTCCCGGCGGACTTGGCGGACTGGGCCTTGGCCTGCTCCTCCCGGACCTTGGCCGCCTTTTCCAGCAGAGACAGGGACAAAACCTGGTCAAAGCTGTCCAGAATGGCCAGCTTGGTGGCCCCGTTGGTCTTGGCCTTCAGAGCATCGTAGAGGGCGGTCACCGCCATGGAGGTGTTCAGGTCGTTGCCCACCTGCTGGCGGAACTTGTCCTTATACTCAGCCAGCACTGCCTCGTCCACTTCCCCGTCCTTGGGGTCCAGGGCGGCAATTTTGGCAATGAGCTTCTGATAAGCTCCGGCGGCGTTGTCCAGGTTCTCCCAGGAGAACACCAGTCCCTTGCGGTAGTGGGACTGCAGGCAGAAGAACCGGTAAGCCAGGGGATCATAACCCTTCTCCTCCAGCAGGGAGACAGTCAAAAACTCACCCTTGGACTTGGACATCTTGCCGGAGTTGGTGTTCAGGTGGTGGACATGGAACCACTGCTTGCACCAGGGATGGCCCAGGTAGCTCTCAGACTGGGCAATCTCGTTGGTGTGGTGGGGGAAGGCGTTGTCGATGCCGCCGCAGTGGAGGTCCAGATATTCTCCGTTATACTTCAGGGAGATGCCGGAGCACTCAATGTGCCAGCCGGGATAGCCCACGCCCCAGGGAGAATCCCACTTCAGGGCCTGATCCTCAAATTTGCTCTTGGTAAACCAGAGGACAAAGTCGTTCTTGTTGCGCTTGTTGGTGTCCTCTTCCACGCCCTCCCGGACGCCCACGGCCAGATCCTCCTCGTCGTGGTCGTTGAAGACATAGTACCGCTCCAGCTTGGAGGAATCGAAGTACACATTGCCTCCGGCCAGGTAGGCGTAGCCCTTGTCCAGCAGGCCGGTGATGATCTTGATATAGTCGTCAATGCGGTTGGTGGCGGGCTCCACCACGTCCGGGCGCTTGATGTTCAGCTTCCGGCAGTCCTCAAAGAAGGCGTCAGTGTAGTACTGGGCGATCTCCATGACGGTCTTGTGCTCCCGCTTGGCGCCCTTGAGCATCTTATCCTCGCCGGTGTCGGCGTCGGAGGCCAGGTGGCCCACGTCGGTGATGTTCATGACCCGGTTGACGTCATAGCCGTCGTAGCGCAGGAACTTCTCCAGCACGTCCTCCATGATGTAGGAGCGCAGGTTGCCGATGTGGGCAAAGTGGTAGACCGTGGGGCCGCAGGTGTACATCTCCACATGGCCGGGGGTATGGGTCTCAAATTGTTCTTTTTTATGGGTGGCAGAATTATATAGCAGCATGGTAAAACCTCCTGTTTCAATTTGAAGCTATCCTGTATGATAGAAAGCGGATTTCCTTTACGCTTCTTTCTTTGCACGCTCTTCCAGATATTTTTGATCCAGCATTTTCTCCAGGAATTCCAAGCGCTGGGACAGGGCCTCGATGCGCTCCAGCGTGGGGTTCTCCACGCTGGTCTGATCCACATCATCGGCATAGTGGGTCATCTTTCCGGCAATACGCACGATCTGAGCGGGAATGCCCACGGCGGTGGCATTTTCCGGAACCTCGGAGAGCACCACGGAGTTGGCGGCAATGCGGGAATTGTCCCCTACTTTGAAGGGTCCCAGAATTTTAGCACCGCAGCCGATGAGCACGTTGTTTCCGATGGTAGGATGGCGCTTGCCATGATCCTTACCGGTACCGCCCAGGGTGACCCCGTGGTACATCAAGCAGTCATCCCCCACCTCGGCGGTCTCACCGATCACAATGCCCATGCCGTGGTCAATGACAAAGCGGCGGCCGATCTTGGCCCCGGGGTGAATTTCAATTCCCGTCCAGAATCGGCTCCACTGGGAAACAAACCGGGCCAGAAAGCGGCAGTTATGGCAGTATAACCAGTGGGCCAGGCGGTGATACAAGGTGGCGTGGACGCCTTGGTACAACAGAAAAACTTCCAGTTTGGAGCGGGCAGCGGGGTCACGCTTCTGGTAGGCCTCCAGCGTCTCCATCAGGGAACCAAACATAATATCCTCCTTTTCTCCAGAGCACCAAGGCCCCGGGCTGTGTCAAGTTGGGCGCAGCATATGGTATGTCCGTTACTCTCTGTGTGCTCCAACATCGACAGTCCCCCCACAGTCCACGGCTCGTTCTTAACACTTCCAGCACCTCCTTTGCTCATCCGAGAAAACGAAAACGCCTCCCATGCCCACAGGGCATAAGAGGCGATGACTCGCGGTTCCACTCTCATTTTTCGCTTTCAGGGCCGTTATCGGGGCCAAACCGGGCGGCATTACCCACCGCGCTCCCGGACGCACTTCACATCTGCCTGCCCAGGCCCCCTTTCAGCCGGTGAAGGGCCCTCTCTGTTTGCCGGGTAAGATGCTACTTTTCCGTTCTTCGCGCTACAATATAGTATACTATCATCCCTTTGTCAGGGTGTCAAGTCAAACAGCAGATTTTTCCGCAGGCGCCGCGCACTCCCCGCCCCGGTCAAAGCGACGGTAGTAATCCCGGGTCACATCAATAAAGGTGCGGGCAGCCGGGGAAATAAAGCCGTTCTTCTTATAGACCACAGCCAGAGAGCAGGTAAGGGCGGGTTCCCCCACGGTGAAACAGGCCAGGTGATCCAGGTAGGGCGTGCGGGACAGGCCGCTCTCCTGAAGGAAGGCAAAGCCCATTTTTTCCGCCGCCAAATTGATGGCGGTGGTATTGTTGGTGGTCACCAGAATGTTCTGGGGCTCTACGCTGTGCACGGCAAACACATTGTGCAGCAGCTTACTCAGCCGCCAGTCGGACGGCAGCATGATAAGCCGCTCCCGCTCCAGCAGACGAAGATCCGGGAAGGGCTTTGGCGCTTCGTAGCTGCTGTCCAATCCCTCCAGCAGGGGATGGTCCCGGTGTCCCACCAGGAAAACATGCTCCCGCATAACCGTCTCATAGCTGAGCTCAGCCAGATTATCCGGAATCTGCATAAGGCAAAAGTCCACCACACCGCCCACGGCCAGCTCCTCCAGCTCCGGAACCGGGGCCTCGTGGAGGATGACCTGCACGTCAGGGTAGTGCTCCTCAAAAATGGGCAGTACCTCAGGCAGCAGCACCGACCCGCGCCAGGGGGAAACTCCCAGGTGCAGCACCGGCCGCTTCTTGTTGCGCAGATCCCGCAGATCGCTGACCAGCTGCCGGTCCAGGTAGTCCTGCCGCTCCAGGTAGGCGTAGAACAATTCCCCCGCCTCCGTCAGCTTCAGGGGCGTGTGGGAACGATCCAGCAGCACCACCCCCAGGCTGTTTTCCAGCTTTGCCAGATACTGGCTCAAATAGGGCTGGGACAGGTACAGCCGCTCTGCCGCGTGGGAGATGCTCCGCTCCTTGACAATGGCAATGAAATATTCCGGATTTTTAATAAACATAGGCCACCTCTTTATCCGTCACACCCCAGGTTCCGGTATGATATAGCTGTTTTATTATATCACAAAGAAAGCGGGCGCCGCAAGTACGGCGCCCGCTTGGGTTGCGGTATCGATCACAGCATGGTCTTGATGCGCTCCACAGCCTGACGGGTGGCCTCGGTCTCGCCGAAGGCAGTCAGGCGGATGTAGCCCTCGCCGCTGGGGCCAAAGCCCGCACCAGGGGTGGTGGCCACGTTGGCCTTATCCAGCACCAGGTCAAAGAAGTCCCAGGAGCCCATTCCATCGGGGGTCTTCAGCCAGATGTAGGGGGCGTCCACGCCGCCGAAGCACTCCAGACCCGCAGCGCTCAGGCCCTCCCGGATGATCTTGGCATTGTTCTGGTAGTAAGCGATGTTCTCCATGATCTGCTTACGTCCCTCGGGAGTATAGATGGCGGCAGCACCCCGCTGAACCACGTAGGGCACGCCGTTGAACTTGGTGGTCTGGCGGCGGTTCCACATGGTGTTCAGCTTCACGCCGCCCCGCTCCAGCTCCTTGGGCACCACGGTATAGGCGCAGCGGTTGCCGGTGAAGCCGGCGGTCTTGGAGAA
>CAUFAM010000048.1 GCA_959022875.1 uncultured Oscillospiraceae bacterium
GCAGAATGTCCGCCAGGTCGGTGGACATGAGGGCCACCTGGGGCACCTGGTTGATTTTGCTGATCCACTTCATGGTGTCCAGCGTGTTGCAGAGGAAGTGGGGATTGAGTTGGGCCTGGAGCATGCGGATCTGGGCCTGGTTCAGCTCCCGCTGGTTTTCCACCAGCTGCTCCTGGTTGTGCTTCAAGGCCACCAGCATGCCGTTGAAGCGCTGGGCCAGCTGTCCCAGCTCGTCGTCCCGGTAGGGAGGGACGTATACATCCAGATTGTTGTGGGCTACCTCGCCAATGGCGCTGTGCAGCCGCTCGATGGGGTAGAACATCTGCCGGCTCAGACGCAGTCCCATGAAAACGGAAATTACCACGCACACCAGGGCGCTGCCCACGGTGACGGTGGTCAAAAGACCCCGGGTGGCTTGGGTCAGAGCCTGTGGGCGCTGAAGAATGGCATACAGGCCCATCTCTTCCTGAAAGGCTGTCCCATAGGCATAGTCATCCCCCTCGGTGTACAGAGCGGTTCCGCTTAAAAGCTTGTCCCGCAGAACAGGGGCCAGAGTGTCGGACAGGGAGGAGAGGGAGGCGTAGACCGGATGCCAATACTGATCCAGCAGGAGCAGGTCGTTTTGGCTGGAGTAAGCGCCGTCCAGGAGCTGGTGAAAGTTGGCGCGGGTCATGGTAATGACCAGATAGCCCGCAATCTCGCCCTGGACGGTGTTCAGCTGGGCGGCAGCCCGGAAGAGCGGGGCGCTGTTTCCTTCGCCGCCGTCCACCTGGGAAAAGACCAGGCCGTCCGTCTGACGGGCGGCATAGAGGATCCCCCACTGGGTGGGCAGCTTGGGAGCGATGGGCTGGCTGTGGGTGGAGTAGCGCCAGATGCCCTCCTGGTCGTAGAGGTCGAACTGGGCGCTGGAGCGGCTGCCCTCGGTGGCGCTGTAAAGCTCACTATAAATCATAGAGCTGTCCGTCTGGCCCTGGGCCAGAGCGGGGGCCACATAGGGGCTGGCCTTCAGGGCCAGGGCAGTCTGGCGAAAACCGGAATACAGGCCGTCCAGAGCGTGGGTCACATGGCTGAGCTGGGCGCTGGACTCTTCATCGGCCTGGGCATCCATCTGGATGCGGAAAATTTGCAGCATCATGGCTGAGCACAGCAGCAGCGGCAGCAGGGATGCCAGCAAAAAGCCCACAAACAGTCTTGTGCGGAAGGAGCGGGTCAGTTTCATAGCTGTGCCTCCCCTCCGAAGTAAAAGGCCCAGGACATGAGAATGCCGTTGTGGTGCTCGCTGGCCCAGGAGATGTCATAGTCCAGCAGGGGAATGTCCGTGAGGGGGAGAAGCGTCTCTTCCACGTCAGGTAAGGTGCGCACGGGCCGCCGGGAAAATTCAGACTCCAGGCGCCGCTGCACGTCCTCACTGGAGATAAAATCCAGAAACAGCCGGGCATTTTCTTCATGCCGGGCCTCTTTGACGATGGCGCAGCCGTCTGGGACGCAGCTGGTGCCGTCGGAGGGGTATACCAGGGCGATGTCATCTCCGGCGGCCACCCGTGTCAGGGCGGTTTCTTCCAGAGTAATGCCTACAAGGTCGGTGCCGCTGGCCACTGAGGTGAGCACGTCCCCGGAGCTGCCCAGCTGCCGCCCGTCCAGGCTGACGGCAAAGTCCATGAGAGTGTCGTCCAGATTGCCGCCCATGGCAAACACAAGGGTGACAAGTCCTGTAAAGGAGGAGCCGGAGATGCTGGGGTCACAGAAAGCGATGCGCCCCTGCCAGGCGGGGGAAAAAAGGTCGCGCCAGGAGGTGAGGCGGCCCGGAGAGACCAGGGTGGCATTGTAGATAAGGACCACGGGCAGCGCGGAAAAGGGAGTCCACAGCCCGGTTTCCGAGCGCATGGCGGGATCAAGCTGCTGCCAGTCCTGGCAGAAATAGGGGGTAAAGCAGCTGCCGTAGGCCTCCAGGCTGTCTACGCCGCCCCCAAACATCACATCGGCCTTGGGGCTGTCCACCTCCTGCTCCAGGCGCTCCAGAAGCTCGTTGGTGCCGCCGGCCACAAGCTCCACCCAGATGCCCGTGCGCTCTTCAAATTCCTTGATGATGGGCTGATATACCGCCTCTTTGTGGGAGGTATAGACCACCAGGCGCTGCTCCTCCGGGGGAGCATAGGCCGCTGCTGCCGATACGCTGCTGTCCGTGGTGCATCCGATCAGCAGCAGGCTCCATCCCAGGGCCAGACACAGCAGCCCACACACACCTTTTGCCGCCATAGCAGCCTCCTTTCTCCCAACGGGTTGTTGATTTTTACTTATTATAGCACAGACATGTTTCTTGGTTCATCCATATTTTACAAATATTGCAGGGAGACTCAAAAAAACCGCAGTTTTGTCCCCTGTTCACAGAGGCATATTTTGCATACAATAAAAATAACCAGACAGGCTGCGTTTTGCAGTCTGCAATTTAGTGAAAGTGATGAAGGAGGATATGAAAACATGAAACGGATCATCTCTTTGCTCCTGGCCGCGTCCATGTCGCTGGCTCTGGTAGCCTGCGGCGGAAACGGCGGCACCGCCCAGAGCGGCAGCGCCGGAAGTGCCGGCTCCGCCAGCTCCGCTGGAACCCAGACCCCTGCCAACCTGACTGAGACCCAGAAGATCATCCAGGAGGCCCAGGGCATGACCCTGGAGGAACTGGCCCAGAAGGCCATTGAGGAATCCAACGGCAAAATGTTCTACGGCGTGGGCAACTCCAGCCGCGGCAAGAGTGCTCTGCCCCTGTTCATCGAGTACCTGCAGACCATCGACCCCAGCTATACCATGGAGTTTGAGTGGCAGCAGCCCAAGAACAACAAGATCTTCGACCAGCTGACCGCCGACTCCCTGAAGGAAACCGGCACCTTTGCCATGACCCTGATCCAGGACGGCAACCAGATTGAGTCCAAGATGGTTCAGACCGGCATCCTGGACACCTTTATTCCCAAGGACTGGGCTGACGCCAACGGCACCACCGCTGAGGAGTATGAGGGCTACCTGCCTCTCCAGACTCTGAACAAGATCTTCATGTACAACAACACCGGCTCCAAAGCCTATGACAACTGCTGGGACTTCGTGGCCGAGGGCGAGCATGGCCTGTTTATGGACATCGACTCCGAGATCGTGGGTAAGAACTTCCTGTACATGCTCACCCGGGATGACTATTCCACCATGCTGAAGGAGGCCTTTGAGGCTCTGTCCGCTGATGAGCAGGCCTACTTCCAGCCCACCATCGACGCCATGGCCTCTGAGGCGGAGAGCCTGGGCCTGGGCGAGAACGGCAAGTATGCCCTGGCCTGGATCAAGCTCTGGGTGGGCAGTTACAACGCCCAGACCGACGACGGCCCCATCTGCAACACTCTGGTAGACCAGTCCGCCACCGACCAGTTCGGCCTCATCGTGTACTCCAAGCTGCGCTCTGTGGAGGAGTCCGCCTCCGTGTCCAAGAACAACATCACCGTGGCTGCTTACAATGACGGCTACACCGGCATGGGCGGCTTTGGCTACTGCCACTACCTGTTTGTCACCGACAACAGCCCCCTGCCCTGGACCGCCTGCGCCTTTATCGCCTACATGACCTGCACCGCCGACGGCTTCTCCGCCTGGGGCAAGGACATCGGCGGCTACTCCTCCAACCCCAATGTGGCCGCTGAGAACGAGGAGATCTATCACCACCAGACCGGCGGCATGGCTGAGGATGGCACCACCGTGGAGTTTGCCGCCCTCAATGACCACGGCTACGACTGGTGGGTGAACGACGGCAAGCTGGTCCTGGAGGATCCCGAGTACTGCGCTTCCGTCTCCTTCACCGTGGGCAGCTGGATCGAGATGCTGGATAAGTACAGCGCGGGCTAACGCCTTTCTTGTCCGGAACAACCGTCTGCCCGGGCGTTGCTGAATCTCGCTGCTGAGCATAAGCACAACGAAGCGCCCTTGGACGCAGGTGAAACCCGCCTCCTCCAAGGGTGCTTTCCCATCCCGGCATAAAGGAGAGATCGTATGGATCAAATGAATATCCGGCGGGCCAGGGCGACCGCCATTCGGCTGAATAAAATCAAAACCTTTTTCTCCAAGCCCCACAATGTGATTTTGCTGCTCATGGGCATTGTGCTTACCTTCAGCACCGTAGCCCCCATCATTGCCATTGTGGAGGATACCTTTAAAATCCATCCCGGCACCATCGACGCCCACCTCACCGGCCAGACCTCGGGGTACACGGTGGTCAACTACGTGGACCTCTTTACCAGCCCCATGGCCAAGACCAACCTGTGGACGCCCCTTCTGAACACCATCTGGCTGGCCGTGGGTACCTGTGTGGTGGCCATCCTCTTCGGCGGAATGTTCGCCTTCCTCATTACCCGTACCAACCTGGCCTGGCGCAAATACCTCAGCTCCATCTTTATTTTCCCCTACATCATGCCCCAGTGGACCCTGGCGGTGGTGTGGCAGAACCTGTTTAACTCCAACGCCGTCACCGGCACCTCCAACGGCCTGCTGGCCGCCACGCTGGGAATCAATATGCCCATCTGGTGGTGTAAGGGCCTGTTCCCCAGCCTGGTGGTGCTGGGACTGCACTATGCACCCTTTGCCTACATCCTCATCGGCGGCATTTTCCGGAACATGGACGCCAACCTGGAGGAGGCGGCCACTATTCTGGACACCCCCAAGTGGCGGATCATGTGCCGCATCACCCTCCCCATGGTCAAGCCCGCCATTTTGTCTACCGTTTTGCTGGTGTTCGGCAGCGCCATGGGCTCCTACCCCGTGCCCCATTACCTGAATCTCACCACCCTGGCCACCAAGTACGTGTCCATGAACTCCAAGTACACCGGCGAGGCCAGTATCCTGGCCATCATTATGATGATCTTCGGCGTGGCTATCATGCTGCTCAACCAGCTCAGCCTCCAAAGCCGCAAGAGCTACACCACCGTCACCGGAAAGTCCGGCCAGATTTCCAAGATCAACCTGGGCCGGGTGGGCAAGTATGTCATTGCCCTCATCCTGGTGGTGACCACCTTCTTTACCAGCATTTTCCCCATCGTCTCCTTTGCCTTTGAGACCTTCCTGCCCAATCCCGGCGACTATTCCTTCCTCTACACCGGAGATCCCGATAACCTCACCACCAAGTGGTGGACCACCGACGAGAATGTGACGGAGAACGGCATGTACGGTCAGAAGGGCATTCTCCACAACGAGACCATCTGGAACGCCTTCAAGGGCACCATCTGGGTCAGCGTGTGCTGCGCCCTGCTGGCGGGAACTCTGGGAACCCTCATTGGATATGCGGTATCGAAAAACAGGCGAAGTAAATGGGCCAACTATGTAAACTCAGTAGCCTTCCTTCCCTACCTCATGCCCTCCATCGCGGTGGGCGTGGCCTTCTTTATCCTCTTCTCCAGTGAGAAAATTAACCTCTTCAATACTTACACCATCCTCATCATCGTAGGTACCATCAAGTACATTCCCTTTGCCAGCCGCAGCTCCCTCAACTCCATGCTCCAGCTGTCCGGGGAAATTGAAGAGGCTGCCATTATTCAGGACATCCCCTGGGTCAAGCGGATGACCCGGATCATCATCCCCATCCAGAAGTCGTCCATCATCAGCGGCTATCTGCTCCCCTTCATGACCTGCCTGCGGGAGCTGTCTCTGTTCATGCTGCTGTGCGTGCAGGGGTTCATCCTCTCCACCACCCTGGACTACTTCGACGAAATGGGCCTGTACGCCTTCTCCAGCGGCATCAACCTGATTTTGATCATCACCATCCTGGTGTGCAACACTCTGGTCAACAAGGTCACCGGCGCCAGCCTGGACAAGGGAATAGGAGGTTAAGTTATGCCTGAAATCAGATTAGAACATGTGACCAAGCGCTGGGGCAAATTCTACGCCGTAGACGACCTGGATCTGGTCATTGAAAACAATTCCTTCGTCACCCTGCTGGGCCCCTCCGGCTGCGGCAAGACCACTACCCTGCGTATGATCGCCGGACTAGAGACCCCCACCAGCGGACGCATCACCATCGGCGACCAGGTGGTCTTTGACAGTGAGCTTGGCATCAATGTCCCGGCCAACAAGCGGAAAGTGGGCTTCCTGTTCCAAAACTACGCCCTGTGGCCCAACATGACGGTGTATGAAAACATCTCCTTTGGCCTGTCCAATGTGAAGGAGCCCATGGCCAAGGTGGACTTTGAGGCCAAAAACGCCGCCCGTCTGGCGGAGATTCTCCAGAATCCCGGAGAAGTGGTCAAGATTCTGGAGGACTGCCGGGACAAGAAGGGCAAGATCGACGAGAAAAAGGCTTATATCAAGCTGATCGACGCCTTTACCATCTCCATCTACACCGCCAAAAAGCTCTTTGGCTACCACCTGGAGGAGGGAAAGGACGTCTCCGGGGAGATCAAGGCCCTCCAGGCCAAGGTGGAGTCCGCCCGGAAGAGCCAGAACCTCAACGAGCACTTTGAGGTGGTCCAGAACGGCCAGGTGGTCAAGGAGACCCGGAAGCTCACCAAGGAGGAAATCGACCTGTCGGTGCGCCGGGTGTCCCGGATCGTAAAGATCGGCATGTTTATGGACCGCTACCCGGCGGAGCTGTCCGGCGGCCAGCAGCAGCGCGTGGCCATCGCCCGTACCCTGGCCCCCGAGCCTTCGGTGCTCTTTATGGATGAGCCTTTGTCCAACCTGGACGCCAAGCTGCGCTTGGAGATGCGCTATGAGCTTCAGCGCCTGCACGTGGAGACCGGGTCCACCTTCGTCTACGTCACCCACGACCAGATGGAGGCCATGACCCTGGCCACCCAGATCTGTCTCATCAACAACGGCGTGCTCCAGCAGTACGACGCCCCCCTCACCGTCTATCACCGTCCCGCCAACCTCTTTGTGGCTGACTTTGTGGGCAACCCCGCCATCAACTTTGTGGAGGCCAAGGGCGCCCAGAACCCCGACGGCACCCTGTCCCTCACCGTGTTTAACCAGCGCCCGGCCACCTTCCGGCCCTCTGCGCCCTTGAATCTGGAGGACTGGTTCCGTCAGCGGGACGCCCAGGCGGCGCAGCGGGAGGAGGAGCACAAAAAGAAGGCGGCGGAGAAGTCCTATGTGGAAAAAGGCAACAAGGACGAGACCTTCCGCTACCACATAGCCAAGGTGGAAGAGCAAGACGACTCCCTCCAGGAGGAGCCGGTACTCACCAACCAGGACCTGGTGCTGGGCATCCGCCCGGAATTCCTGGACATTGTGGACAGCGGAGCTCTGGAAGGGGAAATCTACGGCGCCATGCCTACCGGCATGGAGTCCACCATCAAGGTGCGCATTGACGATTTCCTGCTCACCGGCGTGATCTTCGGCAGCTCCCTGTTTACCATCGGGACCAAGGTGCCCCTGTCCATCACCGGAGAGAATATCATGCTCTTCGACCGCAAGAGCGGGCAGTGCATTGCCCAGGGCAAGCTGGAATTCTAAAAAGCGTTTCTCATATGAAACCGGCGCCGCAGCTGCGGCGCCGGTTTTTCGGCAGCGGGGCAGGGGATTCCGGCCTTGACCGTCGGGGCGGAGGATGCTATACTGATTTAAATTATCA
>CAUFAM010000049.1 GCA_959022875.1 uncultured Oscillospiraceae bacterium
CCGAGACTGCCAAGAAGGCCCTGGCCTGAGGCTGATTTCATTATTTATGTTCCCGGCGCCTTTCCGGCGCCGGGATTTTTGTTTTCTCTTGCGAAACCCGTTTTTTTCCCTTATCATGGAAGAAAGAACCCTAGGAAAGGCGGTGGAGAAACTGGATCTGCCTCAGTTTAATCTGTTTTCCCTGTTTCATTTAAAATCCCACCAGCGCCAGCTGCTCATCGGACTGCTGGTAGCTCTGTCTGGGCAGCTCTACCTGTCCGTGTGGGCAGAGGGCTTTCGGGTCTCCGCCGCGGTCATTCTCTATCCCGCCCTGCTGGTCACCATCATGCGCGACAGCCACCGCCCCAGCACGGGGCTAATAACCGGAGGGTGCGTTATCCTCGTCCGTACGGCCATCGACCTGTTTCAGGGCATCGATGTGCTGCGGGCGCTGCTGCTGGAATATCCCGGCGGGGTATTCTACCTCTGTTACGATGCCCTCCTATGCCTGTTGGTACGGGACCGGCGCAACGTCCCCCCCCTGAAACTCTGGGCGGTTTTCATGGCGTGCGATCTCATTTCCAACTCCGTCAACCTGCTGCTCTCCAGCCACCTGCATCCCCAGGCGGCTGCCTTTCCCCCTGCCCTCTCCCTGGCCGGGCTGGCCGTGGCCCGCTCTTTCACCGCCTGTGCCATTTTGTGGGTCTCCAAAAGCTACCGGCAGCTGCTCATCCGGGAGGAACACGAACGCCGCTACCGCCGGCTGTTTCTCATGACCGCCAGTCTGAAAACAGAGCTCTACTTTCTAAAAAAAGACGCCGAGGACATCGAAGGGGTCATGTCCAACGCCTACCGGCTCTATGAGCGTCTGGAGGGGCAGAGCGACCCGGAGCTGGCCTCCCTGGCCCTGTCCATCGCCCGTGACGTACACGAGGTGAAAAAGGACAACCTGCGGATTATCCGGGGGCTGGAGGAAAACGTGGCCGGGGCCTATGACCACCAGGATATGTCCCTTCAGGATCTGATAAACATTTTGGAAATCTCCACCCGGCAGTTCCTCGGCCAGCAGCGGGCGGACATCCGTCTGGAGTGCCGCTGTCAGGAGGATCTCCGGATCCACGAGCACTACCGCCTGCTCTCCATTCTCAAAAATCTGGTGACCAATGCCGTGGAGGCCATTCAGGCGGGAACAGGCCGGGGCTGTGTCCGGGTGGAAACCAAAACCGAGGGAGAGGATTTTCTGCTTCTCGTCTCGGATGACGGTCCGGGCATTCCCCCCAGGGCCATCAAAATGCTGTTTCAGGTGGGGTATTCCACCAAATTCAACGCCGCCACCGGGGATATGAACCGCGGGGTAGGGCTGCCCGCTGTGCAGTACATTGTGGAGGAGCTGGGCGGCTCCATCCAGGTGGACTCCCAGCCCGGCCAGGGCACCGTCTTTCAGATTCGGCTTCCCCTGGCCGCCATTACAGGAGGTGACAAGGCATGAGAATTTATATCATTGAGGACGACCTGTCCGTCATCGGAATTCTGGAGGACATTGTGGAGGGCTGCGGCCTGGGCACCATCTGCGGCGACACCGGAGACGGCCCGCCCGACCTGCCCCAGATTCTCGCCCTTGACCCCGACCTCATTCTTATTGACCTGCTTATGCCGGAAAAGGACGGCATCCAGGTGGTGCGGGAGCTGCGGGAGATGGGCTCGGAGGCCAAATTCATTATGATCTCCCAGGTGTCTTCCAAAGAGATGATTGCCAAGGCCTATACCGCCGGCATCTCCTTTTTCATCCAAAAGCCCATCAACCTCATCGAAGTGCGCCAGGTCATCACCACCGTCAAAACCCAGATCGAAAACGAGCGGGCCTTAAAGACCATACAGGGGGTCTTTGCCGGACGGGATGCCGCCGCGCCTCAGCCCGCCCCAGCCTCCGACTACCGGCTCAAGCGTCTGAAGTACATTTTGGGCCAGCTGGGCATGGCGGGAGAAAAGGGTGCCAAGGACATTATGGACCTGTGCGCCCTGCTGCTGCAGGAGGGCGGCAGCGCCTCCCAGATCCCAGTCTCTACCCTGTGTACCCGCCTGCCGGGCCCTCCCAAGACCATCGAGCAGCGGGCCCGGCGAGCGGTGGACCGCTGTCTGAGCCACATGGCCAGTCTGGGCCTGGAGGACTACAACAACGAGGTATTTCTCCGCTATGCCGCCCGGCTCTTCCCCTTCCAAGAGGTGCGGGCCGAGATGGCCTTCCAGCAGGGCAAGGGCCAGCATGGCAAGGCCAGTCTCAAAAAATTTCTGGATGGCCTGGTCCTCCTGCTGGAGGAGGAGTGAGGGCTTTCTCCAAACCAGTTTTCCCAAAAAGGCTTCCAAACCCCATGGTTTGGAAGCCTTCGTTTTTCTTCATATACCCATTCATTTCCTTCATCGCTTTCTTTCGCCATCGATTTTTTACCGTTTTGCACTTTTCTTTTGTGGAAAGAAAACAAAAACTAAGAAATCCCTTTGTTATGTTAAGAGAAGTTTTTTCTCTGCTGTCGGAATCTGAAGTTTTTTGATGGTGGCAGGTTACAATCCCTTTGTAATGAGGGCCGCGACAGCGCGGCACACCCGTTTCCGGCGGAAATTGGCGAGTCGCCGGAAGCTTAATTCGTGGAGAAAGAAGGAGAGATATCAATGTTAGAACTAACGCTTAACATGTATCAGACCGCGGCCATTGCTATGCTGCTGTTTGTGGTGGGCCGCTTCCTCACCACCCGCATTGCATTTTTGAAAAAGTGCTGTATCCCTGCCCCGGTGGTAGGCGGTCTGATTTTTGCCATCGCCCATCTGGCCCTGCGCATGGCGGGCGTGGTACAGTTTACCTTTGACTCCAATGTGAAGGACTTCTTTATGACCCTGTTCTTCACCAGCGTAGGCTATACCGCCTGCTTCCGTCTGCTGAAGAAGGGCGGCAAGAAGGTGGTCACCTTCCTGCTGGTGGCCATTGTCATGGTGTTCCTCCAGAATATTGTCAGCTCCGTACTGGCCGGGGTCTTCCAGTGGGATCTGCGACTGGGCCTGTGCACCGGCTCCATCCCCATGGTGGGCGGACACGGCACTGCCGGCTCCTACGGTCCCATGATGGAAAAGGATCTGCAAATTGCCTCCGCCAACGCTATTGCCGTGGCTGCCGCCACCTATGGTCTGGTGGCCGGTTCCCTCATGGGCGGCCCCACCGCCCGGAGCATCATCAACCGCTTCGGTCTGAAGTCCACTGAAAATTCCACCGAGCTCATGGAGATGGCCGACGAGTCCGCCGAGGACAAGGCCAAGGCCGAACGCGTAGATGCCGAGTCCTTTACCAACGCCGCCATTTTGCTCATTGTGGCCTCCGGTCTGGGCACCCTGCTCACCATGGCGCTGAACAACATCCACATCCAGATCGGCAACTTTGAGTTCAACTTCACCTTCCCCACCTACATCGGCGCCATGCTCATCGCCGCTGTCATCCGCAACTTCTGCGACGCCCGCCGCATTGTCCTGCCCGCCAAGGCGCTGGATCTGTGGGGCAACGTGTCTCTGTCCATCTTCCTGGCCATCGCCCTGATGTCCGTGGCTCTGTGGGATCTGGCCAAGGTGGCCGGCCCCATGAGCGTCATGCTCCTGGCTCAGACCGTCATGATGTTCCTCTTCGCCCGCTTTGTGGTCTACAACATCATGGGCCGGGACTATGAGGCCGCCGTGATGACCGCCGCCTTCTGCGGCTTCGGCATGGGCGCCACGCCCAACGCCATGGCCAACATGCAGGCCGTGACCAAGCAGTACGGCCCCGCTCCCCAGGCCTACTTCATCGTACCTCTGGTGGGCTCCCTGTTCATTGACTTCTTCAACGGCCTCATCATCACAGGCTTCCTGAACGTCCTGCCCCTTTTTGGCTAAGCACCAAATCAAAAGGCCCGCCCCAATTGGGGCGGGCCTTTTGTATTTATTTGGCTTTCTCCTGCTCCAGCCGCCTGGCGGCCTTTTTCCGCTTGGCGGCCATATAGCGGTCCTCCTCGCTGAAAATACAGCCGCAGTACTTCTGCATATAAAATCCATGCTCCCGGGCAAAGGCCTGGCCGTCCTGAAAGAGGGGGCGGAAGTCCCGGTACAGGAACTCCACGCCGTACTTCTCTCCCATCTCCCGGGCCACGGCGGCAATGGTCTCATGGCGCTGATAGGGGGAAATGAGCAGGGAGGTGGTAAAGCTGTCGTAGCCGTTTTCCGCGGCGTACCGGGCTGTCTCCTCCATCCGTACCCGGTAGCAGTAGGCACAGCGCCCGTCGATGTTCCCGGCCACGGCAGTAATGAAGGAGCGCAAGTCATAGGAGCCGCCGATGATCAGCTTCATTCCGATCTCCTTGGCATACTCCTCCAGGGTATGCTTTCGGGCTTGGTATTCGGTATAGGGGTGGATGTTGGGATTAAACCAAAAGCCCGCCACCTGGATTCCCTCCTCCCGCAGCTGGGCGATGGGGCGGTTGGCACAGGGGGCACAGCAGATATGCATGAGGGTGTTCATACTTCTTCCTCCGGGGTCAGAATGTCGGTCTCCAGCTTTTTTCTTAATGCGTAAGCCAGGGTCTGGGCCGTGCCCCCCTTGGGCTCCCCATTATAGAGGGCGATGATCCGGGCGGAGCGGTCGGCCATATAGCGGTTTCGCCGCATCATGCAGTAGCGGTCGTAGTGGTGCTGCACCAGCGTCTCATAATTGCACTGGTCCAAAATGGCCCAGTAACGCGCCTTTTCCTCCGCCGTCCAGCTGTCCGCCTGATTCTCACAGGGGCGCACTCCCTCCAGGGTAACCTCCGGCCGCCGCTCCCGCAGCTCCAGCACCGCCTGGGCAAAGTAGAGGTCGCTGCCCTTGGCCATACCGCACATAAAATGCCGGTATCCCGCCCCATAGGCCCGCTCCAGGGCCTGGGCAATCTGTTCCTTGGCCCTTACGCAGCGGGGGTCGTCCTCATGGTATCCCCAGGGCAGCTTATCCGGCCGGTGTCCGGTAAAGCAGCAGGTGGTGGAACGTTCCATAGCAGCTTCCTCCTTTCGCTTCTCTGTGTCCCGCCGCTTACAGGACAATCAAATCCTTGGGAGAACGGGTAATGTCCTCACAGCCGTTTTCCGTCAAAATCAGCACATCCTCAATGCGCACGCCAAAGCGGCCGGGCAGATACACGCCGGGCTCCGCGGAAATCACCGCGCCCACGGGCAGAATTCGCTGCTCACTGGGGGCGGCATTGGGGGACTCATGAATATCCAGGCCCAGGGAGTGGCCGAAGCTGTGGGTAAAGTACTCCCCATATCCGGCCTCCTGAAGGCAGCGCCGGGCCGCCTCGTCCACCTCCCGGCCGGTCACTCCCCCACGGGCGGCGTTGATCCCCGCCTTCTGGGCACTGAGGACGGCGGCATAGACCTCCTCCATCTCTTGAGTGGGCTGGCCCAGGGCCACGGTGCGGGTCATATCCGAGCAGTAGCCCTGAACCTTGCAGCCAAAATCCATCGTAATGAACATTCCCGTGTCCACTACCTGGTCTCCGGGCACCGCATGGGGCCGGGAACCGTTGGGGCCGGCGGCCACAATGGGATCGAAGGACACCTGCTCTCCCCCGTGGCGCATAAGCTCGTAGACCAGCCGGGCAGCGATCTCCCGCTCGGTCAATCCGGGACGGATAAAGTTCAAAATGGCCTTAAAGGCCTCGTCGGTGATCTCCTGGGCCCGGCGCATAATGGCCTGCTCCTCCTCATCCTTGGAGGCTCTCAGGTCATCCAGCAGAGTCTGGGCAGGGGTGAGGATACAGGGCAGCTCCTGGGCATAGCGCCGGTGGGCATCCACCGTCATCTCCCCGCTCTCAAAGCCTACGTTGTGAAGGCCCTTCTCCTCCAGATAGGCTCTGGCCTGGGCCAGATGGCCGCTCCCGGCGGTGACCAGGGACACCTGGGCGCCGGTAATCTGCTCCTGGGCGTCCTCGATATAGCGCCCGTCGGTGGTATAGTGGGCCCCGTCCCGGGAAATCAGGAGCATGCCCTCCCCGTGAAACCCCAGGGCATAGCGCTCCCCGGAGGGGCTGGTAATGAGCATGGCGTCCAGTCCGTACTCGGGCAGCTTGGACGCAATTTGGGAAATATGGTTCATACTTGTCAAGTCTCCTTACACCAGATAGCTCTGGTAAATTCTTTGCATCTCCACGGCATCCTCCGCCTGGGTGCCTGCGCTCTCGCAGATAAAGGTGGGGCTCCAGCCCCGGCGGGCCACCTCCTTGGCCAGCGGTTCCCACTGGGGGCCGTAGCCGTCGTCGTCAGCAAAGGTTCGGTGGCACTTCTCCCCCCCGTTGGGGGTAAACTGAATGTGGGAAAAGTGGCTGTGGAACCGGGTGGCCCGCTCCGGACCAAGGACTTCCTCCACGCGGCTGAGCATCCGGTCGAAGGCCTCCTGCCCATCATCCACCCCCAGGGACCGGGCATACAGGTGCCCAAAATCGATGCAGGGGATCAGGCGCTCGTCCAGGGTACACAGCTCCAGCACCTCGTCCAAATCCCCCAGCTGGTTAATTTTTCCCATGGTCTCCGGACACAGGGTGAGGTGTCTAAATCCGCTGTCGTCACAGGCATCGATTACCGCCCGCAGGCTCCTCCGGGCAATGTCCAGCGCCTCCCGGCGGGTTCGCTTCATTAAGGCGCCGGAGTGGATAATCACCCGCCCCGCCCCCATCTGGTCGGCCGCCAGACAAGCGGCGGTGATGTAGCCGATGGTCTTTTGCAGGGACTCCGGGTCGGGGTTTGCCAGATTGATAAAATAAGGCGCGTGGAGGGAGAGGATGATTCCCGCCTCCTTTGCACGCTGTCCAAGCTTCCGGGCGGTCTCCTCGCCCACGTGGACTCCCTTGCCGCACTGATACTCATAGCAGCCAAGGCCCAGCCCCGCAATCCAGCCCGGGGCATCCAGGGAGGATTTATACCGCTTGGAAAAGCTCTCCGCGTTGCCCGCGGGGCCAAAGTTCGCGCTCACAGGAAGCTCCTCCTCTTGCCCAACAGGCGGAAGGGGGTCTCGGCGGCATAGCGGATGTAGCGGCCTGGGTTGCCCGCCAGGCGGATGGGCTCCACCAACAGAGGGGTGACCCCGGCGTTGTTGGCCCCCAGGGTGTCGGTAAAAATCTGATCCCCCACCATCACCGTCTCCTCCGGCGTGCAGCCCATGCGCTCCATGGCCCGGAGGTAGCCGGCCCGCCTGGGCTTTCCCGAGTGGCCCTGAAAGGGGATGCCCAGCTTTTCCGCAAACCGCTGGGCCCGGCCGGGCCTGCGGCTGTTGGACAGGAGAAACAGCTGGATGCCCTCGGCCTCCAGCGCCTCTTTCCAGGCCACCACCCGGGGGGAGGGCTCCTCCACCCCATAGGGGGCCAGGGTGTTGTCCAGATCGGCCAGCACCAGGCGGACACCCCGCTCCGCCAGGGCCCCGGGCCGGATATCGGACACCGAGGGGTACACCCCCCGGGGGATCGGGGAACAGGGCACGCGCGCCCCCTCCTTTCCGGTTCTGATCCGCCGCCCCG
>CAUFAM010000050.1 GCA_959022875.1 uncultured Oscillospiraceae bacterium
CCGTTGAAGGACTCCATGATCTCGGTGTGGTAGGGAATCTCAAAGTCGGGCACCTTGGGCTCGCCGAAGCGCTCCACCTCCACGTTGGCGGAGTCGTCGGGGCCGATGGGCACGGAGGGATCAATGATGTTGGGGATGACCAGCATGATCTTGCGGATCTGGGCGGCCAGCTCGGTCTCGCGGTTCTCCAGATAGGCCAAACGGTCGGCGTTTGCCTTCACCTGGGCCTTGACGGCCTCGGCCTCCTCCAGCTTGGAGGGGTCTTTCTTGGCCTGGCCCATGAGCATACCAACCTGCTTGCTCAGGGTGTTGCGGCTGGCGCGCAGCTCGTTGGCCTCGCTGACGCAGGCGCGGTTCTCGGCGTCCAGGGCCAGAACCTCATCCACCAGGGGCAGCTTCTCCTCCTGGAACTTCTTTTTGATGTTTTCCTTCACCACATCGGGATTTTCCCGGATAAATTTCATGTCCAGCATAGTAATGTTACGCTCCTTTTATCATAAGGTAATATGTGGATTGTTTCATGTGAAACATTGCCTATGGATATTAGAACAGCAGATCATAGAGCTCCGCGTACTGCTGCTTGGGGGAGGGGCCGTCGGGCTCGGCGTAGGACACGTCGGGCAGGTCGTCCACCAGGCCGGAGGCCTCAAACTGCTCGGCCAGCTCCCGGGCTGCCCCGGTGTAGCCTCTGGAGAATTGCCGCTGAATCCGCCAGAACCAGTCCATTGCCTGGAGGGCACGCTCCTGCTCCTCGGCGGTGTTGAAGGAGGTTTCTGCCGCCTGAAGGGCATCCTCCAGCTGCTTGGTCAGTTCCTCGTTCTGCTGACGCAGGTGATCCCGCTCGGCAATGATGTTCTCCAGGGTTTGGAGGGTGGAATTGGAGGTTTGCTGCAGGTCGTCAATCTCCGCCTTGTTCAGCCGCTGCTGCATCATATAGGTTATGAGCAGAAGCAGAAAGGCTGCGGCAAAGAGGACGGTAATATATTGGAATACCGACCGCCGGCTGCGGCGCTGCTGTCCCCGGGCCTTGGTACGGGCGGAGGGCTTGCGGTCACTGGGTTTTTCCGGGGCAGGGGAGGGGGTTTTTAACTCTTTCTCCGTCTCAGCCATGGAAATCGCCTCCTCTCTCCTGAAGCTGCTGGAGCAGGCTCAACAGGGTCTCAAGATCCTGATCGCTGTAATATTCCAGCTCAATTCTGCCTTTTTTGCCCTTGTGGGCAATTTTTACCTTCCGGCCCAGCCGTCCCGACAGGTCTTTTTCCAGCTCACCCAGATAGAGGGACAGATCGGGGCCCTGGGTAAGGGGCTTTTCCTTCTTTTCCCGCTGGAGTGCCTTAATGAGGGCCTCGGTCTGGCGCACGGAGAGCTGTCCTTCCACCACCTTTTTGGCGGCAAGGAGCTGAAGCTCGGCGGTGGGGGCGCCCAGAATCGCTCGGGCATGGCCGGCGGAGAGGGTTCCCTCCTCCAGCATCTCCAAAACCTCCTGGGGCAGGGCCAGAAGGCGGAGGGTGTTGGCAATGGCAGGACGGGATTTTCCCATCTGCTGGGCCACCTGTTCCTGGGTCAGGCCGTATTCCTCCATCAAAACCTGATAGCCCCGGGCCTCTTCGGCGGGGTTCAGGTCTTCCCGCTGAAGGTTTTCAATGAGTCCCAGCTCCATGACCTTCCGGTCGTCGGCTTCAATGATGACCGCGGGCACTTCCGCCAAACCGGCGGCTTTGGCCGCCCGCCAGCGCCGTTCACCGGCAATAATCTGGTAGTAGCCGGAGGCCAGACGGCGCACCGTGAGGGGCTGAATGATACCGTGGGTGCGGATGGAGTCGGCCAGGTCATCCAAAGCTGCCTGGTCAAACCGCTTCCGGGGCTGATTGAGGCCCGGTTCCACCTGTGAAATGGGAAGGGAGACAGAGCCCTCTCCCTGGGGCTGCAAAGCCGGGTCGCCCAACAGGGCGTTCAGTCCCCGGCCGAGGCCCAATTCTGTATTTCGCTTTGCCATAGCATGATACCTTTCTTATATATAAACTGCAAACCCGTTGATCAGGGCTGGGCCATCTCCTCGGCCAGAAGGCGGTAGGCCTCCGCCCCTCTGGAGTAGGGGTCGTAGGCAGAAATGGGCTTTCCGTGGCTGGGAGCCTCGGAAAGACGGACATTCCGGGGAATGACCGTGGCAAATACCTGCCCGGGGAAGTGCCGCTTGACCTCTTCCGCTACCTGAAGGGAAAGGTTGGTCCGGCTGTCAAACATGGTCAGCAGGACGCCTTCCAGAGCCAGGGGGGGATTGAGCCCCCGCTTAATGAGCCGGACGGTGGCCAGCAGGTCGCTGAGGCCCTCCAGGGCGTAGTACTCGCACTGGACGGGAACCAGCAGGGAGTGGGCCGCGCAAAGGGCGTTGACCGTGAGCAGCTCCAGGGAAGGGGGACAGTCAATAAAGATGTAGTCATAGTCGTCACTGAGGGCCTCCAGGGCATTTTTTAGCAGCTTTTCCCGGTTCTCAATGGCGATCATCTCAATTCCTGCCCCGGCAAGCACCTTGTTGGAGGGCAGCACGTCCCCGTACTTGGTGGAAACCACAGCGCGCTTGGGGTCAGCGCCGTTGATCAGCACATCATAAATGTTGGGAGAGGCGGTGTTCTTGTCCACTCCCATGCCCGATGTGGCGTTGGCCTGGGGGTCAAAGTCGCACAGCAAAACCCGTTTCCCCAGATTCTTCAGTGCGGCGGTGATATTTACGGTGGTAGTGGTTTTGCCCACACCGCCTTTCTGATTGACAACGGCAATGATCTTAGCCATGGGGCGCCTCCTTGCAGCGGACAATATGGTAAACTTCACAGCACTTCATTATATCAATGCACCCGGTATATTTCAACTGTTTTTCCGCTTTTTATAAGAGGAGGAGAGAAGATGTTTCATGTGAAACATTTGCCTGGCTTCAGACTTTAACAAAAAATTTCCATGTGGCACAGAAGTAAAATACTGTTTCACGTGAAACATGGGGTAGGGCACCCAAACAAAAGCCCCAAACGCGCACAGGCGTTTGGGGCAAAAAGGGGAGGTCTAAGAGGATTTTCGGGGAATGTGAATGGTGAGCAAAATTTCATCCTCGGAGTCCTGCCGTTTGCACTGGGCATTCACTCCGGCCGAGCGCATAAGATCCAGACTGCGGGTGATCGTATTCAGGAACAGGCGCACGTCCTTGACAATAAAGGTAGGCCGCTTTCGGGGGGCGGGGGAGGAGGAGAGCATGCGCTCCACCATGGCTTCCGTCTGAGCCACGGTCAATTTCCGGTTTACAATATGTCCCGCGGCCTCCAGCTGCTGCTGGGGGTCTTCCAGCCGGAGCAGGGCCCGGGCATGGCGCTCGCTGGCTCCGTGTTCCCGTAGGAGACTGAGTACCTGGGGAGACAGCTTCAGCAGGCGCAGCTTGTTGGCAATGGCCGACTGGCTCTTGCCCAGCCGCCGGGCGGCCTCCTCCTGGGAAATGTGGAAGGTATCAATAAGCTGCCGCAAAGCCAGGGCTTCTTCCCAGAAGTCCAGATCCCGACGCTGGAGGTTTTCCACCAGGGCCAGCAGGGAGGAGGACTGGCTGTCTACCTGGACGGACAGGCAGGGAACCTGCTCGAGCCCCGCCAGCTTGGCCGCCCGCAGCCGCCGCTCGCCCGCCACCAGTTCCCACTGGCCGTCCCGCCTGCGTACCGTCAGGGGCTGTAAGATGCCCAGAGCGCGGATGGAATCGGCCAGTTCCTCCAGCTCCGGGGCGGTAAAGACGCTTCTGGGCTGATTTGGATTAGGAACAATGGAATCGATGGGTAAAAACAATACCTTCCCGCTGTCAAACAGACCTTTTTTCGGCAGCAGCCGCATGGAAATCCCGCCTTTCAAATGGCTTGTACCAATAGATTACCATAAAATGGAAAATATAACGTCGAAAACAGGGAGCTCGGGAAATTTTTATTTCCGAGGAAAGTTTCATAAACTATTTGCCTAAAAAATAAATCCTCTTTGTCAATTATTTCTAATAAAACAGAAAATAGAGCTGCGGGACTTGTAAAAAATGGAGACAGCGACTATAATGAACCCATAAGGGCCGGGGTGTTCAGACATGATCCAAGAGCGGGGATGGCTGGACAGGAGAGATACCGGGCCTTTGGCAAAAGGAAGGAGAGTGTTTATGAAAACGAAGAAACTGCCCCTTGCCTTCTGGATTTTTGTGGGATTGCTGGTGGGCGTTGCAGCGGGACTGCTGCTGATTCCCGTGAACATCGGCGGTATGGCGGGAAAAGATTTTGCAGCGGCCTACATCAAGCCCTGGGGCGATATTTTCCTGAACCTGCTGAAGTTTATCGTGGTACCCATTGTGCTGTTCTCCATCGCATCCGGCGTCATTTCCATGCAGGACATCAGCAAGGTGGGCTCCGTGGGCGGCAAGACCGTGGTTTACTATATGTGTACCACCGCCTTCGCAGTAATTCTGGCTCTGATTCTGGCCAGCCTGGCCAAGGGGGCGGGACTCTTTGTGGAGATGAACACCACGGGTCTGGAGTATACCCCGCCGGAGGGCCAGAGCATTATGACGGTCATCGTCAACATCTTCCCCTCCAACGCCGTGCAGCCCCTGGTGAGCGCCACCATGCTCCAGGTCATTGTCATTTCCCTGTTTTTGGGCTTTGGTATTCTGCTGGCCGGGGAGAAGGGCCTGGTGGCCGCCCAGATTGTGGACAGCTTCAATGAGGTGTCCATGAAGATCATGGACCTGATTATCCGCCTGTCTCCCATTGGTGTGGCCTGCCTCATCTGCCCGGTGGTGGCAGAGAACGGCCCCCAGATCCTCCAGTACATGGTGGCCGCCCTGGCGGTGGCCTATGTAGGTTATGTAGTGCATGCCCTGGTGGTCTATTCTACCACGGTGAAGGTGCTGGGCGGCGTTTCTCCCACTACCTTCTTTAAGGGCATGGCGCCGGCCATGATGATGGCTTTCTCCTCCGCTTCCTCCGTGGGCACTCTGCCCTTTAACATGGAGTGCGCGGAGCGGCTGGGAGCCCGGCGGGAGGTTTCCTCCTTCGTGCTGCCTCTGGGCGCCACCATCAACATGGACGGCACCGCCATCTATCAGGGTGTGTGCGCGGTGTTTATCGCCACCGCCTACGGCATTGACCTGAGCATTGGCCAGATGCTGACCATCGTGCTCACCGCTACCCTGGCCTCTGTGGGTACCGCCGGCGTGCCCGGCGCGGGCATGGTCATGCTGGCCATGGTGCTCCAGAGCGTCAACGTGCCGGTGGAGGGCATCGCCCTGGTGGCCGGAATTGACCGTGTCTTTGACATGGGACGCACCACCGTAAACATCACCGGTGACGCAGCCTGCGCGGTGATCATCTCCAAGATGGAAGACCGGAAGGCCGCACGTACCAGAGGTGTGCTGGGCTGAGAAAACTCTTTGCCAAAATACGTTGCCGGGCCGCTGTCAGCGGCCCGGCAATTTTTCCCTCTGGAGAGGTAAAATTCAAAAAAGGGATTGCAGGCAAGGAAAATTTTTTGTAAAATAATAGCATATTGAAACGAGACGGCCCGAACCCCGGGCCGTTCTTACGCTAAGAAAGGCGGTTAGGATCCCATGGAGATGCTGAAGGAGCGCATTCGCAAGGATGGCGTAGTCAAGGGGACGGACGTGCTGAAAGTGGATAGCTTTCTCAATCATCAGATGGATATTGTCCTGTTTGGAGAAATCGGGAAGGAGTTTCAGCGGCGCTTTGCCGACAGCGGCGTCAATAAGATCCTGACCATTGAGGCATCCGGCATCGGAATTGCCTGCATCACAGCGCAATACTTCAAGTGCCCCGTGATTTTTGCCAAGAAGACCCAGACCAAGAACATTGCCGGGGAGGTCTACACCACCAAGGTGGAGTCCTTTACTCACGGCAGAATTTACGATGTCATCGTGTCCAAGCGCTTCCTGGGCCCTGGGGACCGGGTGCTGGTGATTGACGATTTCCTGGCCAACGGCGCGGCCCTGGAGGGGCTGTTTGACCTCATTCATCAGTCCGGCGCGGAGCTGGTGGGAGCCGGAATTGTGGTGGAGAAGGCCTTCCAGCCCGGAGGCGCCCGCCTGCGGGAGAAGGGAATCCGCATCGAGTCCCTGGCCAGAGTCAAGTCCATGTCCGAGGAGACGGGTGTGGAATTTGAGGACTGAGGCAGCAGAGATTTGCTCCATAGGAACATAAAAAAGTGCCCGGTGGAAGGTTTCTTCCACCGGGCACTTCGTTTCAAAACAGGTCAGCCCTCTTGGCTGGAAGCGGCGGAGCGGTCCGAGCTGTCGGTGCTCTGCTCCTCCTGCTGGGCCATGATGGCGTCAATCTCCTGTTGGACAGCGGCCTGCAGGGAGACCACCTTCTCCCGGAAGGCGGCGGGGTCGATCTGGTCGTAGGCATCCAAGGTCTCCAGACCGTACTCCTCAATCCAGCCGTCCGCCTTCACCTGCATGAGCTGGGCAATCAGCTGATTGCGGTAGTCGGCGGGGTCCAGGGGGAGGCGGAGGATGATGTGATAGCCAGTGGACTCACTGTACACCACGTCGCTGATTTCTCCGTCCTTTAAAGCCAGGGCGGCTTCCTCAAACCCGGGAACCATCTGGCCCTTCTGGGCGGTGTAGCCGTCAGGATAGGCGGCCAGGCCGGGGTCCTCGCTGTACTCATTCATCAGCTCGTCAAACAGGGCCACGGGATCCTCGGCCGCGCGCAGCTGGGCAAGCAGGTCCTCCGCGGTGGCCTTTTTCTCGGCTGCGGCAGCCTCATCCAGAGGTTCCCGGGTCTCCGTGTCCACCGTGGCCAGGAGAATGTGCTTGGCCCGGTAAATTCCCAGCTCATCCTGGGCGTAGGAGAGTACCTCGGCATCGGTGGGATAGCCCTCGCTGCCCTCGCCGAAGTAGAGGTTCTGAAGCTGCAGGTGCAGGTCCGCCCGGGAGCTCAGCAGGGAGAGCAGATCCCAGGTGATCATCTGATACCAGAAGGAGTGCTCCGCGGCTTGTTCGCTGCCCAGAGACTCCACGGCCTGCTTATGCTGGCTGTCCAGCTGATCCAGGGTCTCCTGGGTGACGGAGAGCCCTTCCTGCTGAGCCAGGGTGGGGAGCAGGGCATAGAGAGCCGCGGCGTCCAGAGCACTCTGCTTCATCTGGTCGGCCAGGGTCATGCCATCGCCCAGGTCGGTGTCCCAGGGCAGCTCGGTCATGTATCCGCTGTACTGGGACAGGGTCAGCTCAGTGCCGTAGTTGATCCAGTAGAGCAGCTCGGCGGCGGTGATGTCGGCTTCACCCACCCGGGCCACCACAGTGTCCCCGGCCAGGCCGGAGGTGGCCAGGTAGGGATCGGTTATCCCGGTGAGATCCATGGCCTCCACTTCCGAGGTGCTGCTGTCAGCGGAAGAAGAGGTGCCGGAGGAGCTGGCAGCGCCGGAAGAGGAGCTGCTGCCGCCGCCGCAGCCGGACAGGGCGGACAGCCCCATGACCATGG
>CAUFAM010000051.1 GCA_959022875.1 uncultured Oscillospiraceae bacterium
CACATTGGTATGGGCCTGGGCAACGGACCCAATACCATGGCCAATGAAAAAGCGGTTATGAAGGAATTTGGCTTTTCCAAGGTGGGCTGGGTTGTGTATCCCCCCTTTGGACTGCTGGTATTGGACATTTTTAACCCCATTTTCTGTTCCATGATCGCAGAGCCCCTTTGCAAATGGTTTGGCCTGCGCTAACCAATAACAGTCGGGTTTCGTACTACTTGATACAGAGACCCCGGATGACGCGTCATCCGGGGTCTCTGTTATTTGTTATTGGGGCAGGAGCAGGTCGCCTTCTTTGATCCAGCCCAGCTTCCGGCAGATCTCACAGAAGATCCAGGACAGCAGGGCGGGCAGGACAAAGCAAATCAGCAGCATCCCCAGCCAGTCAAACCCCGTAGGGGTGATGGCAACAGCGCCCTTGGCCAGGGCATCCTCACTGGGGGCAAGCCAGCCTGTCCAAACTCCGATGGGGCCGCACAGGCCGCAGGTGCCCATGCCGGAGTTGATGGCGGCCCCGTTCATCTGAAGGCCAAAGACACAGGTGGCGATGGGGCCGGTGATAGCGGAGGCCAGGGTGGCGGGAATCCAGATCCGGGGGTTGCGGACAATGTTGGGCATCTGGAGCATGGAGGTGCCAAGACCCTGGCTCACCAGCCCGCCCCAGCGGTTTTCCCGGAAGGACATCACCGCAAAGCCCACCATCTGGGCGCAGCACCCGGCCACGGCGGCACCCCCCGCCAGACCGGTGAGCTTCAGCACCGAGCAGATGGCGGCGGAGGAGATGGGCAGGGTGAGGGCAATTCCTACCAGAACCGAGACGGCGATGCCCATCCAGAAGGGCTGAAGCTTGGTGGCCTGGTCGATCATGTCGCCGAAGGCGGAGGCGCCTGCCCCGATGGGAGGAGCAATGAGCTTGGCCAGGGCCACACCGACGAGGATGGTCACGCCGGGGGTGACCAGAATGTCAATCTTGGTCTCCTTGGACACGGCCTTGCCGCACTCGGCGGCAATGATGGCGATGATGAGCACGGCCAGCGGTCCGCCGGCGCCGCCTTCGGCATTGGCGGCCCAGCCTACGGCGGCCAGGGAGAAGAGAACCATGGGGTCGGCCTTCAGGGCGTAGCCGATGGCCACGGCCATGGCGGGGCCGGAGACGGACTTGGCGTAATTGCCGATGTCAATGAGGTACTGGATGGCCAGCTGTTGGCCAAGGGTGCTGATGATGGTGCCGATGAGCAGGGAACAGAACAGACCCTGTGCCATGGCCCCCAGAGCGTCAATGCCGTAGCGCTTGGCGGAAAATTCGATGTTTTTCCGCGCCAAAAACTCCTTCATAGTATCACCTTTCACACACAAACCAAGATAGACTGTACAGGTGTCATGACAGTTGCAAAGCCTATTATATCCAAACCGCCGGATTTGTCAAGGTGGGAATACAAAACCCCGCCTCCTGCAGAAGCCGGAGACGGGGTGAAAGATGGATTACCGGTTCCACTGGGAAAAGTCGGTCAGGCACAGGTCCAGATCCACATTTCCTTCAATGCCAGGGACGGAGCCGGTGCTGGAGTACTGCCACATGTCATAGTGGTAGCGGAAGCTGGTGGGCTCCCAGTCCTTAGTGTAGTGAGCCAGCCAGAAGGGGTAGTCCTGCAGATATTCCAGATGGATGCCATCGGCATAGACCTTGGAGGGACTGCCGTAGGTCATGGGCAGATAGCCGGCGTCCTCGATGATCTTGCAGAAGGCCAAGGCGCACTTGGTCACGGTCTCCCCGTCGGTGTCCTTGGTGCGGGAGTCCTCGTCGTTGACGCTCTCCCAGTCGAAGACCACCGGGTAGGTGATGTCGTAATCCTTAATCCACTCCAGGAGCAGATAGGCCTCCTCTTGAGCCTCCTCTACCGTGACGGCCTGGGAGAAGAAGTAGACGCCTACCTCCAGGCCGTTGGCCAGGGCCTGACTGATGTTGTAGTCAAAATAGGCATCCTTGTTGAGGGTGGGGTTGTAGTAGCCCCGGTAGCCTGCCCGGATCATGGCAAAGTCCACACCGGAAGCGGCCACCTGGGCCCAGTCAATTTGCTTCTGGTGGGAGGAGACGTCCACGCCAATGAAGCTGGAGGCATCCCCACGGTAGGTGAGGTAGGTACCGTTGGAGACAAAGGCGCTGCTGTCATAGGTGTTGGGGGGAATGGGGCTGGTCTCCGGGTCGGGATCGGGCAGGCTGATGAACAGCCGGTCGTAGGTGCGCAGAATGGCGGCGCCCTCTGCCCGGGTGGTGTAGCCGGCGTAGTCAAAGGAGCCGTCGTCCTTGCCGCTCATCAGGCCCACATACCACACCCACTCCACGGCGTTAATTGCCCAGCGGGAGACCTGCTTCAGGTCGGTGAAGGGGGCGGCCGCCTGGGAAAGCTTTTTGCCCTGGGCCTGCCAGAAGATGGCGGCAATCTGCTCCCGGGTGATGGGGGTGTCGGGGCCAAAGGTGCCGTCGTCATAGCCGCCGATAATCCCCTCCTGGTAAGCCCAGAGGATAGCGTCGGCATAGGGGTGGCTGGGGTCTACGTCAGAGAAGGGATACTGGGCGGGGGTCTCCTCCTCCTCTGCATTCTGGGAGCCGCTGTCGTAGTCTTTCCCCTCCAGGGTAACCACAGGCTCGCCGGCCAGGCGGTAGAGGGCCTCGGCCAGCACGCCCCGGGTCATCAGCTCGGTGGGGGCAAAGGAGGTGGAGGATACGCCGTCCATAATCTCATGGCTCCAGCAGTATTCCACAGCATCTTCATACCAGGCCCCCTGCGCCACGTCCTCATAGGGCATGCCGGCGGCCAGGGCCATTGGGGTGGTTAGGATCAGAGCGGCCGACAGTGCGGCGGCTGTCAGGGGGCGCAGCGCCCGGAAGGGTAATTTCATAGCGAGAGTCCTTTCTGTCTCCGGTAGTCAAATGGTGCTGTTTCAGTATAGCACGTTATGGAAACCAAACTCAACCGTTTTTTCCTGGAAACGGCAAAAAAAGACGCCCATTCCGGAAGAACTCCGAAATGGGCGGACAGCTTAGGAAAGAAGCTCCAGGGCGGCGGAAAGCTTTTGCCGGTAGGCCTGAACGGCCTCCTTGGGGGCGGTGATGGTGAGACTTCTGTCCAGCCCCATGAGCCAGCCGAAAAACTGGGGGCTTACCACCACGGGCAGGGTGACGGTAAAGTGCTCCTCCCCGTCGGGCACCAGGATGACGTCCTGGCCGAACCGGTCCCACACAAGGCCCGCTTTGTCCCGGCGGCCCCGGAGGGTGACCTTCCACTCCGGCCCGCTGTACATGCCGAAATGCTTCTGCCCATACTGGGCCAGCTGAAAGTCGGGATATTGTTCCTTGCCTTCCCGGCTGAGACAGGTGACGGCAATTTCCGTCATTTTATCCACCCGGTAGTGGCGCATGTCCCGGTTGGCGTGGTCGAAAGCCACCAGGTAATAATTTTCGTTGTTCCAGATGAGCCCATAGGGGGAGACTGCATAGCGCTTTCCCTCCCGGCGGAACACCTTCTGCCGGGCGATGTCATAGTCAAAGTATTTAAAGGTAATGGCCTTTTGGGCGGCGATGGCGGTGTGGAGCTTGTCTACATTATAATAGATGCTCTCGTTCATCACCTTAATCCGCCCGGAGACGTAGACCTGGCGCTGGAGCTGGCCCGCCTGATGGACGCTGGCCAGAGACTCCAGCTTGCGGATGAGGGCATCACTCTTTTTCTGGGTGATAAAGCGGGAGGATTGTACCGCGTCCATGAGAAGCTTGAGCTCAGGCAGTTCAAACTCCCGGCTGCCGATAAACCAGCCCGGCGTCTTCCCCTTCCGGCACTGTACGTCCAGCCCGAACAGCCGCAGGGCTTCCAGATCGTCATAAATGCTCTTGCGTTCGGCCTTGATGTCCTCCCGGGCCAGGGCTTCAATGAGCTGGGCCACGGTGAGGGGGTGGTCCTCGTCGGTCTGCCGAAGGAGCATACGGGCCAGGTGGAGCAGCTTGGTCTTTTGATTGGGGCTTTTTGCCATAAAACCTTCCTCCTTTTCCCATTTTCTCCAGGATAACAAAGGAGCAGTCCGATAAACTGTACTTTTACTTCCAGTCCGCCCAGATTTCCGGCCGGTAGCCTACGGTGGCCTGCTTGCCGTTGCGGACGATGGGGGTGCGCAGCAGGGTGGGATCTTCAAAGAGCTTCTCTACCTTGGCCCCATCCCCGGCCAGGTAGGAGAGCAGGACGGCATCCGGGTGTCCGGGGTCGATCATGTTGTCTAGGCCCACTGCATTTTTCACGCTGTTGAGCTCGCCCAGGCTCATGCCGTATTTTTTCACGTCCACAGACTGAAACTTGATCCGGCGCTCCTTGAACCAGCGCTCGGCCTTTTTGGTATCAAAGCATTTGCTCTTGCCGAAAATCTGAATGTTCATGTCGTCTCCTCCATCCGCACAAACCTTGGGCCGGAATAGCCGTCCCGGTCCACATGCTCATTCCACATGCTCGCCGGACGCACCCAGAGGCCGCCCTCGCCGTACAATGCCCGGTAGACCACCATGGGCTCCTGGGTTTCCGAGTGAAGCGCAGTAAACAAAACCTCATATTCCCCGCCCTTGAAGTGGCGGTAGCGTCCGGGACGGATGTCCATTGCAATTCCTCCTTGGGCGGCCTTGGGTCGGTTTGCGTTATGTTACAAAAAGTATACCATAGTTTCTCCACAGGAACAAGCGGCGGGGGAATGAAGGGGAACGTGCGGTGTCATACTACTGGAAAACCAGGAAAGGATGGACGACGGCGTGAAGGCAGTAATTATGGCCGGCGGGGAGGGAACGCGGCTGCGGCCCTTGTCCCTTGGCAGGCCAAAGCCCATGACCCCGCTGTTTGGAAAGCCGGTGATGGAACACATCATCAACCTGCTGCGGGGGCAGGGGATCCGGGAGATCTGTGTGACCTTGTGCTATCAGCCTCAGGTGGTGATGGACTACTTTGGAAGCGGAGAACAGCTGGGCGTACAGTTAACCTATTTTGTGGAGGAAAAACCCCTGGGAACGGCGGGGAGCGTGAAAAACTGCGCGGAATACCTGGGGGATGAGGACTTTTTGGTCATCAGCGGGGACTGCGTGTGCAATTTGGCGCTGTCCCGGGCGGTAGAGGAACACAAAAAGAAGGGAACAAAGGCCACGCTGGTGCTCTACCGCCATGAGACGCCCCTGGAATATGGCCTGGTGGTCACCGGGCAGGACGGCATGGTGGAGCGGTTTGTGGAAAAACCCGGCTGGGGCCAGGTGGTCACCGACCAGATTAACACGGGGATCTATATTCTCTCCCCGGAGGTGCTGCAAACGGTTCCCCAGGGAAAACCCTGGGATTTCGGCAAAGATCTCTTTCCCGCCATGCTCCGGGAGGGAACGGCCATTGGGGGCTGCCCCCTGGAGGGGTACTGGTGCGACATGGGGGACTGCAAAGCCTACCTGGACTGTGTCTGTGCGGCCCTGGACGGCAAAGCTGGGCTGGAGCTGAGCCTGCCCCGGCGGAAGGAGAACCTGTGGGCGGCCCAGCCCATACCCGCCGGCGTAACGGTGGAGGGGCCTTGCTGGATCGGGGAGAGGGTCAAGATCGGCCAGGGAGCGGTGATTGGTCCCTATACCGTGCTCAGCGCCGGCTCTGAGGTGGGAGCCCAGGCCGTGGTCCGCCGGAGTGTGCTGTTGGAGGAGGCCTTTGTGGGGGAGCAGGCTTCCCTGCAAGAGGCGCTGCTGTGCCGGGGAGCGGCGGTTCGGAAACGGGGCGTTCTCCATCCCGGGACAGCCTTGGGAGAGAACGCCCTGGTGGAGGAGGACGGCGAGCTTTTGGAGCGGGTGCGCCTGTGGCCCGGGCAATGTGCCCCGGCAGGCTGCCGCTTGGTCCACTCGGTGACCGGTGGCTGTCAAAAGGGTGTGCTGCGCTTTGGTGACAGCGGTGTGATCCAAGGGGTGCTGGGAGAGGATCTGGGCCCGGAGGATCTGGTGACCCTGGGCGGCGTGCTGGGAAGGGAAGGAACCGTAGGCGTGGGCTGTTCCCGTACCCACGGGGCCCGCATGCTGGCCCGGGCGGCGGCGGCGGGAGTGGCCGCCGTGGGAGGCGACGTGGTGGCCCACAGCCTGGACAGTCCCGTACAGGGAGCCGGGGCGGCGGTGCTGCTGAAGCTGCCCATCTCTTTGTTTGTGGAAGAGCAGGAGGGAAAGGTCTATCTCCATGTGTTTGATTCCTCCGGTCTCCCCCTCACCCGGGAGGGGGAGCGGAAGATTGAGCAGGCCCTGCTCCGGGAGGAGGTTCATCTGGTGCGCAGCGGAAAGGTGGGCCGGGTAAAGCATGGGGAGCTTTCGCCCCGGGAGTGGGGGCTGTGGACGGCCCGACGGGCAGCACTCCACCGCCCCGCCCTGCGTCGGCTTACCGTGGCGGTGGGCAGCCAGACGGCGGAGGACCGGGCGCTGCGGGAGGCCCTGTCCGCCCTGGGCTGTATTTTGGAGGAACAGTGGCGGCCGGGGATTGTGGCCTTTCACAGCGAAAAGGGAGGCTTTCGCCTGAACGCGCAGGATGAAAAGGGGGCATTTGTGGACAGCGGGCAGCTTTTGACGCTGGCTGCCCTCATTGAGATGGAAAACGGAGCGGCTGTGGCCGCAGTTCCGGTAGGGGCCAGCGCGGCGGTGGAACTGGTGGCCGCCGGGTATGGAGGCAAGGTGCTTCGCCTGGACCGGGACGGTCCTCAGGCCCGGGAGCTGTACGCTGCCCAGCCCTGGTTCCGGGAGGCTCCGGCGGCGGCAGTGCGCATCTGCTCCCGGATGGGAGTATCCGGGCAGAAGCTGGAGAGCCTGGTGGCCAAAACACCTCGCTTTTCCGCCTGGCGGCGGGAAGTACCCCTTACCTCAGACCGGGGACGGGTCATGCAGGCCCTGGCCAGGGAACAGAGCCGCCGCTGTGATGGAGACGGGCTGCGGGTGCGCGCGGGAGGGGGCTGGGTGTACCTTACGCCCATGGCCCGCCGCTCCGCTTTGCGCATTCTGGCGGAGGGGCCCGACCTGGAGTTGGCTGCCGAGCTGTGTGACCGGTATGCAGGCCGGGCGGCCCAGTTGGATCGGGAAATTTCTGAGCAATGTGCCCAAGAAGAGAACAAAAAGTGACAGAATCGTTCTCGAGAAAGCGATAGTATACTTTTTGTGGAAAGTGTGCTATACTAAGTTAACTATCATTGGTTTATGCGCGAAGGGGCCGGGCAGCAGGCCCGCCCCCGCGTTTAAATATTTTCCAGGCACCAGAACCGTAGAGAAACAGGCGGGGACGGACCTGGGCACAAGAGGACAGAGAACACCAGGGCGAAGGGAAAAGCCGCTCCCACCGGCGAGGCAGGGCCGGGATAGAGGGCATCCTTCGTCTTACCGCTGTGCAAT
>CAUFAM010000052.1 GCA_959022875.1 uncultured Oscillospiraceae bacterium
CCTTGGCACCCAACGTATTTCTGGAGTGGGGCGAGAAGTTCAACTGGCCCGACCTCTCCGCCCCCCAGGAGGAGGGGCGGCGGTTCTGCTACGGCCTGCGGGATCAGGTAGGGGTGCTGTGGGACGGTACGGTGGTGCCCTGCTGTCTGGATCACGAGGGGGATGTGCCCCTTGGGAACCTCTATGACCAGACCCTGGAGGACATCCTCAACAGCCCCCGTGCCAGGGCCATTTATGAGGGCTTTTCCCAAGGAAAGGCCCGGGAGGAGCTGTGCCGAAGGTGTGCCTTTTCCAATCGGTTTCAGTAAAGTGGTTTTACTTGCAGACAATAGAAATGGAGGGATTTTATGAAGAAGCTTATGGGCTGGGCGGACGGATATTTGCAGGAGTGCACCTGGAAGGACCTGGCGCTGATCAAATTCTGCCTGGGCTCGCTGGGTGTGCTCATCGGCCTTCAGATTCCCAAAAAACGCAAGAGCACTGCAGCCTGGACGGCAGGGATCATCTTTGCCGTTACCTATGTGTCCGTGATGGGAAAATTTATTTCCTTTGTGCTTCGCCGGCAGGATGAGGACCGGGAGGAAGACTTTTCCTGAACGAAAAACTGGGGCCGCCCTCAAAGGGGCGGCCCTGATTTTATGCCTGGGTGGAGGTTCTGGGCTGTGCTTTGTCAAAGGCGGGGTTGGTGAGATAGATGTTCTTGGCGTCCATCTTCTCCTTGCACAGCCGCAGGCATTCACCGAAGCGTTGGAAGTGGACGATCTCCCGTTCCCGGAGGAAGCGGATGGCGTTGTTTACGTCAGGATCGTCGCTCAGGCGCAGGATGTTGTCATAGGTGACCCGGGCCTTTTGCTCGGCAGCCATATCTTCCGTCAGGTCGGCGATGACGTCGCCGGTGGACTGCATGCCGTCGGCGCTCCAGGGAAAGCCGGAGGCGGCGGTGGGGTAGATGCCGGTGGTGTGATCCACGAAGTAGGGTGCAAAGGGAGTGTCCTTGATCTGTTCGGCGGTGAGGTTCCGGGTGAGCTGATGGACGATGGCAGCCACCATCTCCATGTGGCCCAGCTCCTCGGTGCCGATGTCGGTGAGCAGGCCCTTGGCCTCGGCGTAGGGCATGGAATAGCGCTGGGACAGGTAGCGCATGGAGGCGCCCAACTCCCCGTCCGGGCCTCCGTACTGGCTGATAATGAAGGCGGCCAGCTTGGGGTTGGGAGTGGAGATTTTTACCGGGAACTGGAGCTTTTTTTCATATACAAACATCTCACTTCACCTCATTCTGCTCGTAATTCCAGGGCCAGGGCTCGCTGAGCCACTGGTAGCTGTCGCCGGTGGCAGCGGAAGATTGGGTAATGGGCCCGAACTTGGACTCATAGGCCGCCTTGGCCGCCTTTTCCATGGCGGCATACTGCTTGAACAAGCGGAAGGCCTCGGCGTCATCCTGATGGGTGTCCAGATAGGTACCCAGCTCCATGACCACAAACTCCAGGGCCTGGAGTTCCGCAAGGGGAGTGTCGGGGACTGTGGAGCCCTCCACCTTCAGGCGGAAGGGCAGATTCAGCCCCGGAAAGAGGGTGCCATTGCTCAGAGCCTCCGTCTGAGAATATTTCTGGGGGTTATTCTGCTGAAAGGGGACGTATGGGACGGACAGCCCCGCGCAGGAGGGCAGGGTTCCGCTGGAATCGGGACAGCCGGCGGCGGCAGCGCTGGACTGAGCGCTCCGGGCGCTGGGAATTTCGTTATACAAAGGGGGTTGCCTCCTTCTTTGAATTGAGAGGGGGCCGCGCTGAGAGGGCGCGGCGTCCCCCCTCAATCCAGTCTATGCGCTCCGGCTCCGGTTGCCCACGCATACCCTGGGCCGGGCGGCCATAGGATAGGGCGGAGGTGGTTTGCTTGAAGCGAGGCGTTGCCCTGGCGGGGGCGGTGTGTGTGGTGGTGGCTCTGCTGGTGTTGGCGGTCAGCCGGCTGAACCGGGTGATGGAGCCGGTGGTCAGTCCGGTGTCCTACACCGGGACCCCGCCGGTCATTCTGGACGCGGGCCACGGAGGAGAAGACGGGGGCGCAGTGTCCATCACTGGCGTTCCAGAGAGCCAGATCAATCTGGAGATTGTGCTGAAGCTGCGGGATATTCTGGCCCTGTGCGGCACAGACCCGATCCTCCTGCGGGAGGAGGATATTTCCCTGCACGACGAGGGCGCTTCCACCCTCCGTGAGAAGAAGCGCTCCGATCTGCAAAACCGGGTGGCGGCCGTGGAGGACCTGGAGGGGGCCACCCTTATCAGTATCCATCAAAATACCTATCCCAGTTCCCAGTACCACGGGGCCCAGGTGTTTTACGCTCCTACGGAGGGCTCCCAGGCCCTGGCAGAGCACTTCCAGGCCGCTTTGCGGGATCAGCTCCAGCCGGACAACGAGCGAGCGGCCAAACAGATTCCTGACAGCGTCTATCTGATGAATCACATCACCTGCCAAGCCATTTTGGTGGAGTGCGGCTTTCTCACAAACCCCGGGGAGGAGGCCATGCTCCGGGACGAGGGTTACCAGCGGAAGCTCTCGGCGGTGCTGGCGGGCGCTTGGCTCACCGGGCAGGCGGAGGGTGAGGCGGATTTACAACCGCAGGAAAATCTGTTACAATAGCGCCAATGAAGGTTTCCGGGAAAACCCGGCAAAAGGAGTTTCCAAATGAAAGCAAAAACCCTATTTTATTGTACCCAGTGCGGCAATGAGACCCCGAAGTGGCAGGGGAAGTGCCCCGCCTGCGGTGCCTGGAACACCATCGTGGAGCAGCCGGCGGAAAAGATCGTCAAAAAGGCCGGGCCGGTGGCCAAGGGCTCTGCCAGTGGAATTCCCCTCAGCCGTCCCACCCCCATGAGCGAGGTGGAGACCACCGATGAGCTGCGCTTCTCCACGGGCATGGGGGAGCTGGACCGGGTGCTGGGTGGCGGCGCAGTGAAAGGTTCTCTGGTGCTGGTGGGCGGCGCGCCGGGAATCGGCAAGTCCACCCTGATGCTCCAGATCTGCGACAGCCTGTGCGCCTTTGCCAAGGTACTGTATGTATCCGGCGAGGAGTCCCAGCGGCAGATTAAGCTCCGGGCCGAGCGCCTGCGGGTAAAAGGGGAGGGGCTCTACCTTTTGGCAGAGACCAACCTGGAAAACATGCTGGACGCCGTTCATGAGCTACAGCCGGATATTCTGATCGTCGACTCCATCCAGACCCTCTACCACGGGGATGTGACCTCCGCCCCCGGCAGCGTCAGCCAGGTAAAGGAGTGTACCATGGCCCTCATGCAGCTGGCAAAAGGGGAGGGGGTCACCATCTTTGTCATCGGCCATGTGAACAAGGAGGGTTCTATTGCCGGGCCCAAGGTGCTGGAGCACATGGTGGACTGCGTACTCTACTTTGAAGGGGAGCGGCAGATGGCCTACCGAATTCTCCGGGCGGCCAAAAACCGCTTTGGCGCCACCAATGAGATCGTTGTTTTTGAGATGGAGGACTGGGGCCTCAGTGAGGTGCCCAATCCCTCGGAGGCCCTGCTGGCTGGGCGGCCTCAGGACACTCCAGGCACCTGCGTCACCTGCGTGATGGAGGGTGTGCGCCCGGTACTGGCGGAGATTCAGGCCCTGGTGGTGCCATCCAGCCTGGGTAACCCCCGGCGGGTGAGTAACGGCTTTGATTATAGCCGCTCCATGCTGCTGCTGGCGGTGCTGGAAAAGCGGGGCGGACTGCTGGTGGGCAACTGCGACGCTTACCTCAATGTCATCGGCGGGCTCTATCTGGAGGAGCCCGCCGCCGATCTGGCCGCTGTGCTGGCCCTGGCCTCCAGTTTCCGGGACAAGCCCGTCCCACATGACCTGGCTGCCATCGGTGAGGTTGGACTAACTGGAGAACTGCGGGCGGTGAGCGCCCTCAACCAGCGCCTGGCCGAAGTACAGCGCCTGGGCTTCACCAAGTGCCTGATCCCCAAGCGGATTCAGGGGAAATTAGTTGCCCCTGAGGGGCTGGAGCTCATCCGGGTGTCCAACATCCGGGAGGCCATGGCCGCCTTGCTGTGAGGCCAACGGTACGAAGTTGACGCAGCCTCCGTGGGCGGCCACACCGGGAGAGGCGGCCCGGGAGAGAGAACACAGACCATCTTTTTGATAGACACAGGGGTCGGTACAGGCAATGAAGCTCAAAATGATCATCTCCAAATTCTTCAGGGTATCTAGTATGTCCCGATGACGCGGAGATATAACCGGCCATCCAATGGCAGCAAGCCATCGGAAATCAAATATTGAAAAGTTGTATGGCGCGTCCTGCCGTCGGAATATACGGCGGGACCGCGCGGATGACCATAGAAAGAAAGGAGGGGGTGGATCATCCCCGGATTCCGTACATGGTATTAGGTCAACAAAATAAATAGAGGTTTTGTTTGCCTGGACGGGGAAAGCCCCGTCCAGGTTTTTTCGTCCCCGCCCGTGGCGGGGGTCCGCACCCCCGAAGGGGGTGTGCTGGACCCGGCGCTCCCTTCCCCCGGAGGGGGAAGGGCGGGGGGAAGGGGGCGAAAACCCGAACAGGGCATAAAAAAACCGCCCAGCACGGACCCCGGTACACGACGGGGGGCATTGCTGCCCGCTGGGCGGCGTCCGCAAAGCGGACCCGGCAACATCATACTAGCACATGCGTTTCACTCTGTCAAGCGTTTTTTAGGCCGGAACCCTTTAACCCGGGGGCGGCGGCGAATAAAAGCGGCCCTTTTGGGCCGCTTAGCCGCCCCCGGGATGGAGGAGGCCCGGGGGCCCGAAGGGCCACCCACGCCCGCAGGGCGGGGGCAAGGCAGGGGGGGCCCGGAGCGGCACGAGATGGGCGCAGCGGACCACGGAGAGGCCCAAGGGGCCCCCACCCCCGCAGGGGGCCCCGCATACCGATGAAGCCCGGCCCCGAGACCTGCCGCAGCAGCACCCAAGGGGGCGGGGCCGCAGCCCCGCAGAGCGAGCGCAGCGAGCCGGGACGGCGCAGCCGGACCAGGGCCGCCCGAAGGGCGGGCCCTCTACTTGATAAGAGGACAGTATTCCATCAGCCAGACCCGTGAAACATGATTTCAGGCGCCTTTTCGGAGGTCACTTTTTCCGGGAGAATCAAGCATTACCCCGACGGCAGCCGGGAGGTTATGGCGTGCTCTAAGCCCTGGTTTCGTGCCCAGGGGTGGGAGGATCGCCGCCCCAAGGCCAAGAGCCGCCCAAAGCCCAATGGCGGGGGCGGCGATATTGCCCGGGCGGTCCGCAGAGCCCGGGCCCAGGTCCGGGACCTGGCCCTTTGTAATGCGTTTACCCATTTCGTCACCCTGACCTTAGACCAGAGCCGGGTGGACCGGTACGACATGGAGGCCATCACCCGGAAGCTCAACGCTTGGCTCTCAAACCAAGTTCAACGCCGAGGGCTGCGGTATGTTTTGGTTCCTGAGCGGCACAAGGATGGGGCTATTCATTTTCATGGCTTCTTCAATGACGTGCTGGAGAGGGTGGACAGCGGCACCATGATTCCTCCGGGAGGGAAAAAGCCCAGAAGGCCACGCAGCAAGGCCCAGCGGGCCGCCTGGACCGCCCAGGGGGGAAGGGTGGTATGGAACCTTCCCGGTTGGTCCCTGGGCTTCACCACGGCCTTGGAATTGGTGGGCGATTATCACCGGGCTGTCTCCTATGTGTGTAAGTACATCGGAAAACAGCAGTCCCCCGACGGGGCCGGGGTGGACAAGCCCGGGGGCCGGTGGTATTACTCTGGCGGTGAGCTGGAGCGCCCTCTAGTGGAGCTGGCCGACCTGGACCCCTGGGAGGTTCGGGAACGGCCCGGGGCCCGGGTGATCGAGGTACCCGAGGCCGGGGCTGTGTTTGTCCTTTGGTGGGACGGTCCACAACCCTCTCCACAACTCGAATTTCCCCCCAACGGGGGAAATTCGCTCAATGCCCAAGAGACCCCAGCACCACCAGGAAAATGTGTCATTTGACATTTTTCGGAAAGTAAAATGAACCCCCGGGGCCTTGTGGCACAGGGGGGTTGTCAAAAAAAGGAGGTAAAGTCTATGGACAAAAACTTAGATGATATTTGGTGTGCCCTGCGGGCCAGATACTACGGGGAGTGCGCCCAAAAGCTGCTGTTGACCGGTCATTTCAGAGCAGCCGCCGTGGTATTGGACTGGATGGACCAGGAGGTGGCTAAGCTTGACCACTGAATATCTGTTGCGCCGGGAGATGGAATATGTACTTGCTGCCCTTACCCCGTCAAATCGCTTGGTTTGTCGGGTCTGTTTACAGACCGGGCTCCGGGTGGGGGATGTGGTCAGCCTCAAAACCCAGGACCTGAAAGGCCAGTTCTGGATAGAGGAGGCAAAAACAAAAAAACGCCGTCGGGTCAACTTGCCCAGAGAACTGCTGGACCAGGTCAGAGCACAGGCAGGGGAGGTGTGGGCATTTCCTGGGCGCAAGCCCTGGCAGCACCGGACCCGTCAGGCAGTGTGGGCAGATGTGAAGCGGGCCGCCAAAGCGTTTCGAATCCGACAAAACATTGCTCCTCACAGCTTTCGCAAGGTCTACGCCGTGGAACTGCTGCGCCGGTGCGGGGATGTAAAGCGGGTACAGCGGGCCCTGAATCACTCCGACTGCGCAACCACCATGATCTACGTCATGGCAGCTGAACTTCTGGAGACCAAACGCCGTGGTAAGTCAAAATCCAGTTGACAGGCCTCGGCGTAGCATGGTATGATTAGACATCTCAAAGGAAGGGAGGAAAGGGCACCCGGTGGAGGATATTGTCACTCCAGGTAAACAAAACCGGCCATTTTGTTGACCGTCGCATACTTCTTTTTTTCGTGAGGAAGCGGTCAACAAAATAAAAATTTTGTTGACCTGAGTGGAGGCGAAAAGCCCATTTCCCCGGGATGACCCCTATTATGGACTACCGCACCGAGGCTCCGGCGCTGCTGCGGGATTTCCTGGTTTATCACGAAACCATTCAAGGACATTCCCGCCAGACCGTCGATGAGTACTTCTTGGATCTTCGAAACTTCTTCCGCTATCTGAAGCTGGAAAAAAATCTTGTCCCCAGGGACACGCCCTTTGAACAGATTTCCATTGATGACGTCGATCTGTCTCTGGTCAAACAAATTACCCTTACTGACATCTACGCCTTTATGAACTTCCTGTCCCGGGACCGCCGGCTCAACAACGCCTCCCGGGCACGCAAAGTCGCCACTATCCGGTCCTTCTATAAATACCTCACCAACAAAGCCAAGCTTCTGGACGTCAATCCCGTCCAGGATCTGGACTCGCCCCGGCTGAAAAAAACGCTGCCCAAGTATCTGAATTTGGATGAGAGTCTGGAGCTTCTGGACAGCGTGGATGGCAAGAATGCCGTCCGGG
>CAUFAM010000053.1 GCA_959022875.1 uncultured Oscillospiraceae bacterium
CTCCATCTCCATAATGGCGATGTACAGCGACTCCCCGGCCATTACCACCTGGTTCTGGGCGTTTTCCAGCTGCCACACCAGATCGGCGTTCTCCTTCTGAAGCTCGCCCTCCTTCAGGGAGTCGAAGGTCTCCTCCAGCGCGGCGTAACTCTGCTCCAGGGCCTTGGCCTCGGGAGTGTCTCCCATGCCGTACAGAATCATCTTCCACTGGGCGCTTGCAATGTCGTTGAGGTTCTGCCAGAGGGTCTGGTACATCTTGTCGTAGTCGATGACCTCAATGGACTGGATATTCTCCTCCAGGGCCAGCAGGGTCAGGTTATTCTCCCGCAGGCGGCGCTCCAGGTTCTCAAAGCTGATGTAACCCACCGGGTCGGGGACGTACTCCTCCTCGGGGGGCGCTTCCTCCTCTCCGGTCTGGGAGCTGTCTCCGGCGTCAGGGGTCTCCTCAGCTGCATCCTCCTCCGAAGGCTGCTGCTCTTCCTGCTCCGCCTGCTCATTTTCTGCCGTGTCGGCCTGTACCGCCGCGGGAACGGGATCGGTATTATCTGCCGCCAGGGCTGAAACGCCCAGCAGAGACAGGGCCACCGCCAGGGCCGTCAGCAGCGCCGTCCATTGTCTTTTCATGGGGTCATCTCCTCCTTGTCCTCGCCGTCTCCGGCGGCACAGCCATATTTGATCATGGCCACGCGGGTGTTTAAGATCTCTTGCTGGCGCTCCCATCCCGCGGGGGCCTGCAAGGTGGCGACCACCGCGTAGGCCAGCACCGCGCACAGCAAATGGAACACATGCTCGGCATACTCTCGTTCCGGCTTTTTCATCACAGCCGGGTCCACCAGCTCCCACAGAGAATCGGGGAGCAGTCCGGGCTGGGCCGTCATAAAGGACTGGGTGTCCCACCCGGGGTTGAGGCGCATCACCTGAATAAACCGCTTTAAAATCGGGTTGGTGTTCCCCTGGGCCATAAACCGCGCAAAGGTTCTGGCCGGAATGGCAAACAGATCCCCCTGGGTATCCGTCAGCACCCCCCGGAGCAGCTGAATGAAGTACTCCCGCATATCCTCCAGCAGATAGCGGATCATGTCCTCTTTATCGGAAAAATATTGATAAAAGCTCCCTCTGGGGATCTGGGCCTGGGATATAATCCGGTTGACGGACATATCCGCAAAGCGCACCCGGGTCATCTCTGCCCAGCAGGCCCCTATCAGCCGCTCCCGTTTTTCTTCGGGCAAGCGGAAATATGTACTGGTCGGCATGGTCCTCCTCCTTATGACAGGCTGTCGCATGACAGACTGTCATAATTATAGGCACCCCTCTCGTCCCTGTCAATACAGCCGGAATAAATCTTTCGTTAAATCTTTCTCCATGCTCAAACAAAAAAGCGCCTGCCTGTCCCCGGTTTCGGGACAGGCAGGCACAGGCTGTTTTTATAAATGCTATGGAAGGCAGGACAATTACCGCTTGCCCTTGTCGTAGATCTCACCCAAAGCCCGGGGAGCCCGGTTGCTCTTGGAGAAGAAGATCAGCAGGAACAGGGTGACCAGATAGGGCAGGGTCATAAACACATCGGTAAAGGCGGAGGGCAGCTCCATTACCTGGGTCAGGGCAAAGCCGCCGGAGCGGGCAAAGCCGAAGATCAGGCAGGCGGCCAGGGTGGGCAGGATCTGCCAGTTGCCGAAGATCAGTCCGGCGATGGCCAGGTAGCCGTAGCCCATATAGATGGCCGAGGAGAACTGCACGGAGATGGAGTAGGCAAAGCAGATGCCGCCCAGACCGGACAGGGCGCCGGAGATCATCACGGCCACAAACCGCACCCGGCTCACCTCCACACCGGCGGCGTCCACCGCGTGGGGGTTGTCGCCGCAGGCCCGCAGGTGCATGCCGAAGGGAGTTTTATACAGCACGTACCAGGCTACCAGAGCCACCACAATGATGACCAGCTCAAAGGGGTAGATGTTGGTGAATACCGCGCCCAGCACCGGAATCTCCGACAGGCCGGGCACCGTCATACGCACTGAAGTGGTCAGACGGAAGCGGTTGGAGGCCGCGCCGAAGAGGGCGGTGGAGATCTCACTGGTGAGGAAGGTGGTCAGGGCGGTGGCCAGAATGTTAATGACCACGCCGCTGATGACCTGGTTGGCCTTGAACTTTACGCACAGCACCGCGTGGAGCACCGCGTAAAGTCCGCCGCCCAGGAAGGAGAAGATCATAGCAATGAACATGGGGGCCTGGCTGTCCGCGGCGAACATCCCGGACACCAGAGTGGCCGCCAGGGCTCCTACGAAGGCGCCCATGCCCTGCAAGCCCTCAATGGCCAGGTTGGTCACGCCGCTGCGCTCACAGTAGATGCCGCCGATGGCCATGATGAACAGCGGCAGGGCAAAGGAGAGGCCGTCGATGATAATGGTATTGATATAAGTCATACCTGGGCCTCCTTTCCGCCGCTCTCAGCTAGTTTTTTCGCATCCTCTTCCCGCTGACGGCCCCGGTTCACCAGGTAGGAGATGTAGGCTCCGCAGGCAGAGAAGAGCAGAATCAGCCCGGTAATGAGGGCTCCGATCTCCTGTCGCACCCCAATGGAGGACTGGAGATAGGTGCTGCCCTTGTCAATGACGGAAATGAGCAGGGAGGAGAAGACAATGCCGATGGGGTTGGAATTGCCCAGGATACAAACGGCAATGGCGTCAAAGCCCGTGGAGATGAGCACGTCGGGCTGGATGGAGCCGAAGTAGCCCAGGTAATAGGTGACACCGGCCAGACCGGCCAGGGCGCCGGAGATGGCCATAACCAGGATGGTATTGCGGCCCACATTGACGCCCGCATACCGGGCCGCCACCGGGTTCCCGCCAATGGCGCGCAGCTCAAAGCCCAGCTTCATTTTGGTGAACAGGAAATGCACCAGAATCACCGCGACTACCGCCAGGACAATGCCCAGAGGAATGTCCATCTTCAGTCCCCCCAGCTCGGTGTCCATCAGGGACAGGCGGGCGGACGCTTCCACCGGCCAGGACTGGCGGGTGGAGGGGTTGTTAATGGTGGTTTTGACAAAGAAGCTGACAATATAGCGGGCGATATAGTTGATCATAATGGCCGAAACCACTTCGTTGATGTTCCAGCGCTGCTTCAAAAAGCCGATGACCGCGGCCACCACCGCTCCGGTCACCAGGCCGATGATCACCACCAGGGGCTTTGCTACCACAGCGGGCAGGGTTTCGGCATAGCCCACGGTGATGGTGGCAATAAATCCGGCACAGAGCATCTGCCCGGACACGCCGATGTTAAATAGCCCCGCCCGCAGGGCCACCGCCACCGACAGGGAGGCGAAAAGCATGGGTGTCCAGGCGTTGAGCAGGCTGAGGAAGTCGGTGAGCATGCTCTTTTTGGCGGCGTAGGCCTCCTTGGGGAGGATTCCCGAGCCCCGCAGCAGGCTGATGAAGGCCTCCATGGGGTTCTTGCCCAGGATGAGCAGCACGATGGAGCTGGCAATGAGGCTCAGGAGAATGGCAAAGATGGGGATGGTGATGCGCTGGCGGCGCTCGTCGCCCATCAGGAACAGCACCCCCCGGGTAATCGGATTAGCCCGCTTCATTCTGCTTCACCCCCATCATGAATTGTCCCACCTCGTTGGTGGTCAGCGTGTCGGCGGGGGCAATTTTCAAGAGCTCCCCGCTGAAAATAACCCCGATGGTGTCGGCCAGGCCCATAATCTCGTCCAGCTCCAGGGAAATGAGCAGGATGGCCCGGCCCTTGTCCCGCTCGGCCAGAATCTGGCGGTGGATGTTTTCAATGGCGCCGATGTCCAGGCCGCGGGTGGGCTGGACAAAGATCATCAGGGGAGAGGCCAGCTCAATCTCCCGGGCCACAATGGCCTTTTGCTGGTTGCCGCCGGACATGGAGCGCACAATGGTGTCCTTCCCCTGTCCGGAACGGATGTCATACTCCTCGATGAGCCGCTGGCCGTTTTGGCTGAAGGCCTCATGGTTCAGGATCCCCTTATGGCAGAAGGGCTCTTTATAGTAGGTCTTTAGGGCCAGGTTGTCCTCCAGGGTAAAGTCCAGCACCAGGCCCATGTTCTGCCGGTCCTCGGGGATGTAGGAGATCCCCAGATCCGTACGGCTGCGGATGTCCATGTGGGTAATGTCGGTGCCGTTGAGGGTGATGGTGCCCTCAGCGGCCCGGGCCATGCCCGCCACCGCGTCGGCAATTTCCACCTGACCGTTGCCCGATACGCCGGCTATGGCGAAGATCTCCCCCGCCCGCACGGCGAAGGACACGTCCTTGACCACGGGGAAATTATCCCGATTCTTTACGGTGAGGTGCTCCACCCGCAGTACCTCGCCTCCAAATTTGGCGGGGGCCTTGTCCACTACAAAGTCCACCTCACGGCCCACCATCAGGTTGGCCATAGTCTGGGTGGAGGTGGAGGGCACGTCCAGAATGTCAATGAGCTTGCCCCGGTTGAGGATGGCGCAGCGGTCGGCCACCTGCTTGATCTCCTCCAGCTTGTGGGTGATGAGGATGATGGTCTTCCCGCCCTCCCGCAGTGTGCGGATGATCTGGAGCAGGAAGTCGATCTCCTGGGGGGTGAGCACCGCGGTGGGCTCGTCGAAAATGAGGATCTCCGCCTCCCGGTAGAGCATTTTTAAAATCTCCACCCGCTGCTGGGTGGACACGTTGATGTCCTCAATCTTCGCCTTGGGGTCCACCTCCAGGCCGTACTGACGGGACAGCTGGGCCACCTTTTCGTTGGTGCCCTTGATGTCTACCACGGGGAAAATGCCCCCCAGCCGGCGCTTGGGTTCAATGCCCAGGATGATATTCTCGGCAATGGTGTAGTTGCTCACCAGCTTGAAATGCTGGTGCACCATGCCGATGTTCAGCTTTGTGGCGTAGTTGGGGGAGGTAATGTGCTCCCGCTTGCCGCGGATGTATATTTCTCCCTCGTCCGGCTCATACATTCCGAACAGCATGCTCATCAGCGTGGACTTGCCCGCGCCGTTCTCTCCCAGGAGGGCAAAAATCTCACCTTTTTTAATGCCCAGGGAAATGTCGTCGTTGGCCACAATGCCGGGAAAGCGCTTGGTAATATGCCGCATTTCCACAATGTACTCGTCCGCCATCCATATCACACTCCTTCGCTCTGGTTCTGCCAGCGTTCTCATCCCAACCCGGTGTCCGGGCTGAGATCAAAACGCTGGTTACTCATATCAGGCCTTGAAAAAAAGAAAAGAGGGAGCGCTCCGCTGGGACTAAACAGTCGGGCAACGGAGCGCCCCGAATTTACAGCCTAGGGGTTAACCAGACGGTTGTCGGCTTACAGACCGGGGAACTCCTCGGGGGTGTAGCCGTTGAAGTTGGCGGCAGGAATGATGGTGCCGTCCTTCACCTGGGGATAGAGCTCATCCAGAGTGGCCACGGTCTCAGCGGACATCTGGTGACGGCCCTCAGCGGAGACATAGCCGGTGGAGTCGGTCTCGGCAGTCAGGGTGTAGTTGCCGCCCTGGAAGGTGCCGTCCACCACGGCGTTGAGCTGACGCTCCACGTTGATAGCCATGTTCTTCAGAGCGGAGGTCAGGATGATGTTGGTGTCGCCGTTGGCGCCGTCATCATACTGGTCCACGTCGCAGCCGATGATCTTGCAGGTGCCGGACTCCTTGGCGGCGGCGAACACGCCGTTGCCGGAGGCGCCGGCGGCCACGAAGATGATGTCGCAGCCCTCGCGGATCAGGGCCTCGCCCAGGGTCTTGCCGGCGGCCTCATCGGAGAAGTTGCCGGTGTAGTTGCCGCCCACATCAGCGCCGGTCACGTCGGTGCCGGCATAGGAAGCCAGCTCCACGATCTCGGCGGAGGCGCCCAGGTGCTTGTTGGCGTAGTTCACGCCGGACTCAAAGCCATACTGATAGTTCACGTTGGAGGGGAAGGGCTGGCCGGTCACCACGGCCACCTTGCCGCTCTGGGTCTCCAGGGCGGCAGCCACGCCGGCGAAGAAGCCGCTCTCCTGCTCGGCAAACTGCATGGCGTAGATGTTCTCCAGGCCCTCCTCGATGGTCACGCCCTCAGCATCGGAGGGGAAGGTGTCCACCAGGATGAAGTACTTGTCGGGGTTGTCCTGAGCCACAGGGCCGATGCCGGCAGACTGGAAGCCGGTGGCCACGATGACATCATAGTCAGCCACGATCTCGCCCACCAGCTGGGCCACAGCGGCGGTGTCGCCGGTGGTCTCCTGGATGGGGGTCACGGTGTCGATGTCGCCGCGGGAGGCGATGAAGTTCAGGATACCATTGTAGTTGTCCTCATTGAAGGAGCCGTCGTCCACGGAGTTGGGGCTGGAGACAATGGCGATCTTCAGGCCCTCAGCACCGCTGGTCTGCTGGCTCTGGTCGGCGGAGCCGCTCTGGGCGCTGCCGGACTGGCTGGTGCTGCTGGAGCCGCCGCCGCAGGCGGTCAGAGCAAACGTCATGGCCATGGCCAGGCACAGGGCAAGCAGTTTCTTGCTACGTTTCATCTTTTTCGTTTCCTCCTTGATAGTTGGTAAATACCAGGCCCGGGGCCTTTTCCCCGGTCCATACCTGCCATTCCCCCGGCTTTCATAGCAAACCGCAGGATGAAACAGGCAACATAATAATCCTACTATATTGTGCGCCGATTTGGCAAGACGCAATTTCCACAAAGATGTCCAGAATTTGCCTTTTTTCTCTCTGGAGCCCTTCTTTTCCCGGGAGATCAGCCAAAAAGCTCTGCCAGGCTCTTGGAGAAGGGGGGACGGCAGATGCCTTTTTCGGTGATAATGCCGGAAATGAGGCTGTGGTCGGTCACATCAAAGGCGGGATTATAGCACTTGACCTCCTTCAGGGCCATGGGCTCGGCATACCACTTCTCCCGGATTTCGTCGGGGTCGCGCAGCTCGATGGGGATATGATCCCCGTCGGGGCAGTTCAGGTCAATGGTGGAGGTGGGGCCCAGGACATAGAAGGGGATGCCATAGTGCTTGGCCAGGATGGCCACGCCGCTGGTGCCGATCTTGTTGGCGGCGTCTCCGTTGGCGGCGATCCGGTCGCAGCCCACAAAGCAGGCCTGGACCCAGCCGTTTTTCATCACAATGGAGGCCATGTTGTCACAGATAAGGGTCACGTCAATGCCCGCCTTCTGAAGCTCATAGGAGGTCAGCCGCGCCCCCTGGAGCAGGGGCCGGGTCTCGTCGGCAAAAACATGCAGGTTCATCCCCCCCTCCTTGCCCAAAAACAGCGGGCCCAGGGCGGTGCCGTACCGGGAGGTGG
>CAUFAM010000054.1 GCA_959022875.1 uncultured Oscillospiraceae bacterium
CCGCCTCCATCCGGCTGTGTACCCTTCTGGATAAACCTGACCGCCGGGTGAAGCCCGTGGAGGTTCATTACTCCGGCTTTACCATCCCCGATGCCTTTGTGGTGGGCTACGGACTGGATTATGCGGAAAAATACCGTAACCTGCCCTATATTGGCATTCTGAAGCCCCAGGTATACGGCGGGTGAGAAAGGATTTTAGCCTATGAAACGCTTTTCCCCCCGGGACATCACCATGTATCTGATGCTGGCGGTACTGCTCTTTTTCACCTTCTCCGCCTTGCAGCAGATGGATCGCAGTGACGCTCCCATTTACAGCGACATCCGCACCCTCTTTGTTCAGGAGAAGGTGTCCTACTTCGAGTTGAAGGACAACACCCTCACCCTGGTCCTCCGGGGGGAGGACGGTTCCTCCTCCACCCTGACCTATCACATCGCCAACCCCAACTGGCTCTATGAGGACCTCCACGAGCTGTGGGAAACCCAGCAGAACGCCGGGCTTCTCCGCTATGATCTGCCCCAGGGCATGGAGGGCTCCTGGTGGTATAACCTGGTGCCCTATCTGGTGGCGGCGGCGGTGCTGGGCCTGTTCTGGTACCTGCTGATGCGTCAGCGGGCCGGGGCCGCCGGCGGTGGGGGCGCACCCGGTGCGTCCCGCTTCGGCCACGCCAGAACCCGCACCCTCTCCGATCAGGCCAAAAAGGTCACCTTTGACGATGTGGCCGGAGCCGACGAGGAGAAGGAGGAGCTTCAGGAGATCGTGGAGTTTCTCCGGGATCCCCAGAAGTTCTCCAGCCTGGGTGCCCGGATTCCCAAGGGCGTGCTGCTGGTGGGCCCTCCGGGCACCGGTAAGACCCTCATTGCCAAGGCAGTAGCCGGGGAGGCGGGCGTGCACTTCCTGTCTATTTCCGGCTCTGACTTTGTGGAGCTCTATGTGGGCGTGGGCGCCAGCCGGGTCCGGGATCTCTTTGACCAGGCAAAAAAAGAGGCCCCTGCCATTGTCTTCATCGACGAGATTGACGCTGTGGGCCGCCAGCGCGGCGCAGGCCTGGGCGGCGGACACGACGAGCGGGAGCAGACCCTCAACCAGCTGCTGGTGGAGATGGACGGCTTCGGCTCCAACGAAGGTGTCATCGTCCTGGCCGCCACCAACCGCCAGGACATCCTGGACCCCGCCCTGCTGCGTCCCGGCCGCTTTGACCGGCAGATCTATGTGGGCCTGCCCGACATCAAGGGCCGGGAAGCCATCCTGAAGGTCCACGCCAAGCAGAAGCCCCTGGCCGAGGATGTAGACCTTAACCAGGTAGCCCGTTCCACCGCCGGCTTCACCGGCGCCGATCTGGAGAACCTCCTCAACGAGGCCGCCCTGCTGGCTGCCCGGGAGGATCAGCGCTTTATCACCATGGCCGACCTCCACAACGCCATGCTGAAGGTCATTGCTGGACCGGAGAAACGAAGCCGGGTAGTCACCGACCACGCCAGAAAGCTTACCGCCTATCACGAGGCGGGCCACGCGGTGGTCATCCACGAGCTGAAAACCCAAGATCCCGTCCATCAGATCACCATTGTCCCCCGTGGTCCTGCGGGCGGTATGACCATCTCTCTGCCTGCGGAGGATAAGTCCTATCTGTCCAAAAAGGAGCTGGAGGAGCGCATTGCCGTGTGTCTGGGCGGCCGGGTAGCCGAGCAGATCATCCTGGGTGACATCTCTACGGGAGCCTCCAGCGACATTCAGAAGGCCTCCCAGATCTCCCGGGCCATGGTCACCAAGTACGGCATGAGCGACAAACTGGGCACCATCGCCTATGGAAACGAGAGCGACGAGATCTTCATCGGCCGCTCCATGGCCCAGGCCCGCACCTACTCCGAAGAGGTGGCTGGAATCATTGACCAGGAGGTCAAGTCCATTGTGGACCAGGCCTATCAGCGCTGTGAGGAGATTCTCTCCCGGTGCCGCCGGGAGCTGGAGATTACCGCCCGGTATCTTCTGGATCACGAAACTATGGATGCAGAAGTCTTTGCCAAGGTCTTTGACAACCCGGAAGCAGAGGAATTTGCCGACTATCAGCAAGCTTAAAAAAACACCCGTTTTGCCATGAGCAAAACGGGTGTTTTTTTACACATATCCGTACATTCCGCGCACCGACACTTCTCCTGCCGAGAGCGCTTTTCTGGTTCCGTCGGGCATCTCCACCACCAGGCGGAACTCGTCGTCAATTTCCACTGCCCAGGCTTCCTCCCGGGAAGCCGGGGTCACCAGCTGCACCTGGTGGCCGGGGGTCAGGCAGTCGGCCCGGTATTTGGCCAGATATTCCCCCTTATTCTCCGGGAACTGGGCATACATCCGGTCCAGGGCCCGGGTCACCGCAATGGCCAGCTCCACCCGATTCACAGGCTTGCCCAGCTGCTGGCTCAGGGAGGTAGCCATGTCCCGGATTTCCGGAGAAAAGTCCTCCGGGCGGTGATTCACATTGATCCCAATGCCGGGGATCAGATACTCCAAGGCGTTGCTCTCACTCTCCAGCCCAAGTTCGGTGAGAATCCCTACCAGCTTCTTGCCCCCCAGGATAATGTCGTTGGTCCACTTGATCTGGGGCCGCACGCCGCAGCAGGCCTCAATGCCGTCGCACACCGCCACCGCCACCCAGGCGGTAAAATCCGTCACCTCAGCCGGCTCCAGCTTGGGCCGCAGCAGGGCGGACAGGTAGAGTCCACAGCCCTTGGGGGACTGGAAGGTACGGCCCAGCCGTCCACGGCCACCGGTCTGCTCGTCAGAGATAACCACCAGTCCCTCTCCTTCTCCGGCCATAGCCTGGCGCTTACACTCGGTATTGGTGGAATCCACCGTATCCAGACACAGCAGCTTGCGCCCCACCAGGCACCCGCTGAGCGGACCGGTCAGCTCCCCTGCCCGCAGCCGCTCAGGCCCTTGCTCCAGGCGGTACCCACGGTTGGGGGCGGAGGAGATCACATACCCCTCCTGACGCAGGCCCTCTATGGCTTTCCAAACTCCGGCCCGGCTGATGCCCAGATTGCGGCTCATAGCCTCCCCGGACAAATATTCTCCCTGCCGCTCCCGAAGCAGCGACAGCACCTTTTCCCGGCTCATCCTGTTATCCTCCCGTATTCTTCTGCATAGTAGACAAAGTGTTCCTTTCTGGGCGAGGCAGAAGACAGCTCTCCGTCGGCATAGCCCAGAATACAGAATCCAATGCCCTCGTACTCCCCCTCGATGCCCAGGTCCCTGAGCATCTGCTTGCCTTCCTCCAGCTCAAAGATCTCTCTGGCCCGGTGGATCCAGCAGCTGCCCAGCCCCACAGAATGGGCCGCCAGCATGAGGTTGCCCATGATAAGGCTTCCATCGTACACGTGGGTGGGCCACTCCTTCTCTGCCAGCACTGCCAGCACCACAGGCGCTCCATAGAAGGGATCAAAGCCCTCCTCCCAACCGCCGATCTGACGGTTAAGCTCAGAGAGGCGGTCGCGCAGGGCAGAATTGGTCACCGCCACAATGATCCCCGACTGATGGTCCTTTCCGCTGGCGGCATAGGTGCCTGCCAAAATCACCTGGTCCATCAGCTCCTTGGGCACTGGGTCGGGACGGTACTTACGCACACTTCTTCTGCTCCGCATATGCTCAATGACGGTATTCAACACTTTTCCCTCTTTCTTTGCTTTCAAGCCGTCTCTGTGCGGACGGCAGACCCTGCCCGTCAGGGGCAGTTCTGATCTTTATTATTATATCGTTTTTCCCGCCCGGGCACAACAGGCCTTTTCCATGTTTTGGTGCCATCCACAGCAAATGACGCGGCAGCCGGTCATACAGCCAGCTGCCGCGTCCTCGTTCGGTTTTCCTTACAGATCCAGCTGAACCTTCTGTCCGCCGCTGCGGTAATAGAGGGTCAGATCTTTAAAATAGTTCAGGGGGTCTACCCGGCTGCCGTTGACCCGGATCTCAAAGTGCAGGTGGTTGCCGGTGGAGTTGCCGGTGGTGCCTACATAGCCCACCACATCGCCCTGCTTTGCTGTCTGGCCCTGGCTCACTGCCCGGCTGCTCATGTGGGCATAGAGGGTGCTGGTGCCGTCGCTGTGGGAAACTACCACATAGTTGCCATAGGACCAGGCAGAACCGGTTCCATAGACGGAGGTGATGACCACACCGCTCTTGGAAGCATAGATGGGGGTGCCCCGGGAAGCGGGAATGTCAATGCCCGTGTGATTGTCCGGCTTCCCGGTAAAGGGGTCGGGCCGGCTGCCGTACAGGGAGGAGAGCACGTTGATATTGCCCGCCAGAGGCCACAGGAAACCCGACTCACTGGGCACGTTGTTGATCTGGGCGGACATCTGGCGCTCCAGATCTTTGATTTGGCTGTCCAAGGCGGTGGCGGCCCGGTTGAGCTCCGCCTCCATAGCCTTGAGCTGGCTCTCCTGGCTGGTGATTTCTGCGATCACCTTGTCTACCTCAGCCTCCTGGGTCTCCAGCTCTGCTTTGGCCGACTGCTGTTTGGCCTTGGCCTCCTCCAGGGCTGCTTTGGCCTCCTCCAGCTCGGCGCGCTCCTGCTCCACCTGTTTCTGGAGCTGGGCCAGGGCTTCCATGACGCTGTTGTCATATTCGATGATCTCCTCGATCATCGCTGTTGTCATATTCGATGATCTCCTCGATCATCATATAGTTGTCCAAAAGCTCGGAAAAATCACTGGAACCAAAGAGAATGGCCCAGTAGGAGGTCTCTCCCTCCTCTTCCATGGCCCGTACCCGGCTGCAAAACAGCTCATACTGCTCCTGCTCCTGGGCCTCGCTCTGCTCCAGCCCCTGGGCCTTCTGGCTGATGAGCGCCTCATAGTTGGAAATCTGGCTGTTGATGTTGCTGATCTCCGCCCGAATGACCTCGATCTGCTCCTCCAGCAACTGCTTTTGGGTGAGGGCCTCGTTTTTATCCGCCTTTACCGCATTGAGCTGAGCCTGCAATTCTTTTTTCTGGTTTGCCAGATCATTGGCATCACTCTTCAGGGCATCGATTTCCGCCTGGGTCACTGCCGAAGCGGGCAGAACCGCAGCCGGCCCCGCAAAGGGCAGTACCAGAGACAAAATGATGGCCAGGCAAAGCAGGCGGCGTACATTGTTCCAACATTTTTTCATTTGATTCCTCGCTTTTCAGTGCAAAAACACATTGGCTATCATGGGCAGCAGCATAAGAACAGCCATGATCCCTGCCAGAATACCCATCATCACACGCTGTCTTTTCTGTCGCTTCATCCCTTCCACACTCCTTATACCTGCAGGAACTTCCGGATGGCGATGAGGGAGCCTCCCACACCGATGATAACACCCACCCCGCAGAACACGGGCAGGATAATATCCACCATGGAGGTATAGCTGATCATGGTCATCAGGGACAGTCCGTTGCTCTGAACGATGTTGGTGGCCACCAGGTGGTAAATCCCCCACTGGAGGAAAAATGCCACCAGGGAACCGGCAAGTCCCAGAGCCAGGCCTTCCACCACAAAGGGCCAGCGGATAAAGCCGTCGGTGGCACCGCACATCTTCATGATAGCGATTTCCTCCCGGCGGTAGAAGGTGGCCAGCTTAATGGTGTTGGCAATGATAAACAGGGAGACAATGAGCAGAATGCCCACCAGCACCAGGGCCACGCCGGTGGCGATGTTGCGCACCATCACAAAGCCCTCGGCAATTTCCACCGCCGCCACTACCTTGGCTACCCCGGGAACGTTCTCCAGGTCCGCCTTGGTCTGGGCAATCAGCTCGATATTGTCCATATGGACATAGAAGCGGTCCCGGAACGCATCATCGGGAAGGTTGTCCATCAGATCCACATCAGAATACTTGGCCTTCCAGTTTTCCAGGGCCGTCTCCTTCGACTCAAAGGTCATCTCCGTCACGTTGGGGATTTTGGCAATCTCTTCCTCCAGGGACCGGGCCTTCTCTTCGGTATAGCTCTCGTCTACGTACACCGCAAGCTGGTTCTCGTTTTCCAGGTCACCCAGGTTCTTGTCCAGATTCACCGCAACCAGGGTAAAAGATCCCATAATCAGCAGACAGGCCACAATCATACACACAGCGGCAAAGGACATAAAGCCGTGTGTAAAGATAGAGTGGACGCCCTCGCTGAGATAATATCCTGCATCAAATCTTCTCGCCATTGTAATAACCGCCTGTTCCGTCGCTTATAATCCGACCGTTTTCAATGGCCACCACCCGCTTGTCAAAGCGGTTGACCAGGTTTTTCTCATGGGTGACCACCAGCACTGTGGTACCCAGCTCGTTGATGCGCTCCAGAAGCATCATGATCTCCAGAGAGCGCTGGGGATCCAGGTTACCCGTAGGCTCGTCGGCAATGATCATGCTGGGGTTATTGACCAGCGCCCGGGCAATGGCCACGCGCTGCTGTTCACCACCGGAGATCTGTCCGGGGTAGCGGTCCGCTTTCTGCTCCAAGCCCACCAGTTTCAGCACATAGGGAATCCGCCGGCGCACCTCCCGGTTGGAGGCGCCCACTGCCCGCATGGCAAAGGACAGGTTTTCGTACACCGTCTTCTTCTCAATCAAACGGAAATCCTGAAAAATAATGCCCAGTGTCCGGCGCATATAGGGCACCTGACGGGGGGTAATGTTGTTCAGGTTATAGCCGTTAACCATCAGCCGCCCTTCCGTCAGGGCAATTTCCGCGGTAATGAGCTTGATGACGGTGGATTTTCCCGACCCGGACGGACCCACCAAGAAGACAAATTCCCCATCATCAATGCGCAGGTTGACCCCCTTCAGGGCCTTGGTCCCGTTGTCATATTCTTTATATACATCTATGAGCCGTATCATGTGCTCCTCCGAATCCGCCGGTACCTTACCCGCAGCCGGGACCGGCAGTAAAATTTTTTCCAAGAATCAGTTTATCACAAACGCTATATTATGTAAATGACCTTTCTGTGCTTTCTTCGCTTTTTTTCGCTTCCCTCGCACTGCCTTTCCTTGGGAACTGTCCGCAGGAATTGTCCTCTCCATACACCCCGGAAGTCAAAAAAACAGCGCCGCCCAACGGGCGGCGCTGTCAGCGTCAACACAGGTTGATCAGGACTCGATGCCCCGGGAAATGAGGTACTTTTTGACCATCAATGCCACCTTAAAGGTGATGGCATCGTCAAACTCCCGCAGATCCAGACCGGTGAGCTTCTTGATCTTTTCCAGACGGTAGACCAGGGTGTTCCGGTGGACAAAGAGCTTCCGGGCCGTCTC
>CAUFAM010000055.1 GCA_959022875.1 uncultured Oscillospiraceae bacterium
CCTGGGTGCCGGCATACTTGCTGGTGATGACCTTGTCGCCCACCTTCACGGTCATAACGACCTCCTTGCCGTCCACCATGCCGCCGGGGCCCACAGCGATGACCTCAGCCACTTCGGGCTTCTCCTTGGCAGCGCCGGTGAGGATGATACCGCCCTTGGTGGTCTCCTCAGCCTCCACCAGCTTTACAATCACGCGGTCAGCCAGGGGTTTGAGTTTCATAACAGGTTCCTCCTTATATGATGTAAATTTTCTAATTTTACTGTTTCAGTGGTTTAGCACTCTTTTTATTTAAGTGCTAAATCTAACTATGATAATAACCGCTTTCTCCCAAAAAATCAACCCCCAATTTTGAAAAATTGGAGGTTAATTTTTTATAATTTACTTTTTGTTCACAAACAAACTTGTCAAGTGCTAATTTTCTGCGAAATTCGGTAGTCGCTCCTCTGTGGGAAGAAAAAGTTAACCTTCTTCTCGGAAAGTCGGACGGTAAAGCTGGTATCCACCATCACTTCCCCATCCACCACTGCCGTGATCGGAGTTTCGGCACAGAAGGATACTTCCTGTCCATGATACTCCAGAATCAGCTCGGGGTAATTGCGGTAAAGACCTTTGGCGTACCGCCCCACCAGACGAAGGAAGGTGGGAAGGCCCACCTGTTTGACCAGAAGCATATCCAGTACACCGTCGTCGGGCATGGCATCAGCCACGGGCATAAACCCTCCCCCATAGTGGCGGCCATTGCAAATGCACAAAATAGCCGTTTTCCGCTGTTCCCAGGAAATATCCCCCATCTTCACCGTCATGGTGCGGTTGATCCCCTTGAGGAATATATTTTCCATCAGCGAGAGCACATACGCTCCCTTTCCCGACACAAACCGAAGGTCCTTATAACGGTGGACATCGGCGGCAATCCGGGCATCCACCCCGGCGCACACTACATCCAGCCCCAGCTTTCCGTTGCAGTCCATCAGATCAAAGGCCTTCTGCGGTCCACGGGCCAGCGCCTCCAGATCATAAAACCGGGTGCGGTAGTCCGGACCAAAAATCTTCAGAAAGTCGTTCCCGGTTCCCTTGGGCACATTGGTCACCGCTACATGCTCCAGTCCCGCCGCCCCGTTGACCACCTCATTGAGGGTTCCATCTCCTCCGCAGGCATAGACCCGCAGGGGCTCGGGATTGGCGGCGGCCTCCCGGGTAAGGCACTGGGCATCTCCTTCCCCGCGGGTATAGACCACCTGATGGGGAAAGCTCACTTGAGCCAGCAGGCTCTCCAAATGGGCCGTAGTCCCCTTCTTCCCCGCCGCGGGGTTGATAATAAACAAGTGTCTCACGCTCTCCCGGCCCTTCTTTATTTCTTTCCGTACATAAACAGGTCGCACTTGAGCATGCCGTTATAGAGCTTGCGCTTCTTGTCCGCTTTTTTCCCAAAGGTGCGCTCAAACTCCGTGTGGGAGGACAACAGATACAGGCTCCACCCATCCGGGAACTTGTCCCAAGCCTTTCCAAAGGCCCGGTAGAGCTCCTCCGCCTCCCGGCGCTCCATAATCCGCTCTCCGTAGGGCGGGTTGGTCACCACCCGGCCGTGAATTCCACCCCAGTGGAACATCCTAGCGTCAGACACCTCAAAACTCACCACATCATCTACCTCGGCCAGCTGGGCGTTATGCCTGGCTAGGGCTACCGCTTCCGGATCCAGGTCGCCCCCCCAAATCTCATAATTCCCGTCAAATTCCTTGTCCATGGCCTCGTCTGCGGCGGACATCCACAGCTTTTTGTCCAGCCAGTTCCACTTCTGGGCCGAAAAGCTCCGGTTCAGGCCGGGGGCCCGGTTCTTGGCAATAAGGGCCGCCTCAATGGGAATAGTTCCGCTGCCGCAGAAGGGATCGCACAGAGGATCCCGTCCCCGGTAGCGGGACAAAAGCACCATGCCCGCCGCCAGCGTCTCCCGCAGGGGAGCCGCCACGCCCTGGGCCCGGTAGCCCCGCTTATGAAGACCGGCTCCGGAGGTATCCAGCATCAGTGTGGCAATATCCCCCATAATGGAAAACTGCACCTGATAAAGGGCCCCCGTCTCCGGCAGAGTATTGAGGTGATACTTCCCTCCCAACCGGGCGGCAATGGCCTTTTTCACAATGGACTGGCAGGCAGGCACCGAGTGCAGGACAGAATTGAGGCTGTGCCCCTTCACCGGAAACTGTCCCTCTCTGGGGATAAACTCCTCCCAAGGCAGAGCCTTTGTTCCCTCAAACAGGGCATCAAAGTCAGAAGCCGGAAAGCTTCCCAGCACCAGCAGCACCCGCTCTCCGGTGCGCAGGTTCAGATTCAGTCTGGGCAGGTCGGCCGCCTCTCCGGCACATAACACCCGTCCATTTTCCGCCCGCACCTGGGGCAGTCCAAGCCGTCTCATCTCGTCGGCACAGATTCCCTCCAAGCCAAACAGGGTGGGGATGGAAAACTGCAGTTGTCTCATAAAGCACCTCTTTTTCTCTCTGGAGAGGCCGTCTTCTCCTCTCCTGTCTACACAAAACCAGGGACAAAGGCCGCCGGTCTTCGTCCCCGTCTCTTTAAATCTCCATAGCCGGATAGGGCGTCACCATGTCCACCCGCTCCAGGCCGGTCTGTTGGGCCCGCAGCGCATATTCCTCCACGTCCCCTGTGGTATAAATACTCAGCCTTCCGGGCACTGCGCTGCTGCGCTCCAGGTTCTCCCGCTCCAGATACCCTTTCAGCTCCAGCGCCATCTGCTGGGCCGGGTCGATGAGAGAAAGATCCGGATACAGCTTTCGGATGCTGTCTATGACCAGCGGATAATGGGTACAGCCCAGCACACAACACTGGATCCCGTCCACCAGCACCATGTGGTCAAGCTCCTTATGAAGGTTTTCCTCCACTTCCGCCATTCCCTGGGGATTTCCCAGGTTGTGCTCCACAAGCCTCGCCAGATCTGGACAGCCACAGCTGAGCACCACCATTTTTTGGGGATTCTGTTCCAGGATCCGCCGGGGGTAACATCTGGAGTTATGGGTAAAGACGGTGGAAATCACGCCAACTTTCTCCACGTTGAGGCCGGATACTGCGTCCGCTCCCGCCTGTACTGCATTGATGGTGGGGCAGCTCACCGCATCCCGGCACTGGTCTACCACGCAGGAAATGGTGTTGCATGCCACCAGCAGTGCCTTTACCTGTCTGCGCTCCATAAACTCGAACATATAGCGGGCCATTGCCACAATGGTCTGCTCGGAATGGTTTCCATAGGGAATATGGGCTCCGTCTCCAAAATAGACAATATCCTCTTCCGGCAGCAGGCGCTGAACCTGCTTGACCACGCTAAATCCCCCGATGCCGGAATCTAAAATGCCAACGGGGTTATTTCGTTTCGACATGAATATCCTCCCCAGGGTCCCGGCGCTGCAAAACGCCGTGCAATTTCACACCAGAGTGTACTTGTGCGCAGACTCACTCTGCCCGCTGTACCACTCCTGTCACGGTATCCAGCTGGTACGTACCGATGTCGGTGGTAACCTGCCAGACCGGAGTTAGGGACATGGCGCCGGTCAAAGTGGCGCTGCACAGGTACCCTTCCTCCACCCGGTCAATGCGGTTGCACACATCACCCATGGTACTGACACCGTTGAGAAAGCGCACCAGTGCCGTGGAGACGGTAATCGTTTGGCGGGTCTGATCCGCCTTGGGCTCTCCGGTCAGACGCTGGCCGGAAATGGTTATAACGCCCTCCCCAGTAAACAGCACACTGACCCGCTGCCCAAACAGCGGGACATCGTTCCACGTCTCCTGAAACGTCAGGCTATCCTCCGTCTCCTCCAGCAAGGTGCCTTCAAAGCCCACGGCCTCCAACGCCGCCATACCGGCTTGCTGCAGATCCTCTCCGGAATAAACGCCAGGCTCCAGATAGGCCGAGAAGGAACCATCGGCATGAAACTGAACCCAACCCTGAGCATTGGAATAGCGGTAAATTTCACCGCCCCGTGCTTCCTGTTCCACCTCGCCTTTCAGCAGGGCGGCAGCACACTGCTGCTCCTGTTCCATGTCCCGTTCCACACTTTGGGGCAGCAGCTCAATGGCCTGGGGGAGGATGTCTTCCTCGATCTGAACTCCCCGCTCGGTCAAAAAGAGAATGGTATGCTCCCGGGTCTGACTGATCTGGCGGCTGCTTTGCAGGCTCTGGCTCACCACCAGGGCCAGCAGGAAGAGGTTGGTCAGAGCCAGGATCAGCAGAATAATGTTTTTCAGCTTTGTCCACGGCATGGCCTCACTCCTCCTTCCCGGCCTCTTGCCTGGCCGCCCAGCCTGCGGCCACCGTATCGCCTCCACTGTCTGTATAGGTCAGCAGCAGCTCCTGGCCATCCAGGTCCAGGGCAGAGAAGGCCGCCAGGGCCTGTTTTGGGGGCATGACCGCTGAAGTGGTTCCGCTGGAAGCATACCCCCGCAGATGCATGGTAAACTGGACGATTTTTCCCTCCGACACTAAAAAACGGGCGGCACTTCCCTGGTCAAAGCACACAGGGATTCCATTCAAGCTATAATCAAAGTCAATTTCCAGACCGCTTTTTGTCTGTCGGACTGTGCTGAGGTAAAGCCTTGCATCTCCGCAGCGGCCGTTCATCAATGCAGCCGCCGTTTTCCGGCACGCCTCCACACTCTGGTAGACGATGCCGCCGTCCGTGGAAATGATAGGCAGCGCACCGTTGTCATCTCCCGCAGTATATTCCACAACACCCCGGTCTGATAACCGGACGCTGTCGTCACCGCTGCGGGCCACCCATTCGTCCGTGGAATAAAAATTAGTTGAATTCAGGGAGAAACCCAGATCCTGCACCAGTTCCCGCAGAGAATCCTCTCCCCCGTTCACCGGGTTGGAGACCGTATAGACCTCCAGATTTGGCGTATCAGGGAACAGGAGCGTATCCGGCGCCAGGCTCTGGTACTCCTCGGACTCAAAGGCATAAAAGGCTCCGTTGTCGGTAAAGCCTTCCAGCACCTGCTCCATGGCCCCGCTGTCCCCTTCATCATAGGTACAGCGGTAGTAGCTCCCGTCTTCCTCATTGAGGTAATAGAGGGCTGTACCACCCTCTTCCCCGGTCAAGATCATCCGCCGCACACTTCCCTGCAGCTTCGTCTCTCCCCCGGACAGCCAGGCTGACAGAACCGTCGTGGGCATCTCTCCCTGGAAGTCCATATAGAATCCAAGTTTCCCGGTAAGTGCCTCTTCCCACTGGTCCCGATCAACAGGCTCGGGCGTCGCAGCCGCTGAGATAGTCTCCACCAAAACGCCCGCAACCTGCTGAAAGAGCTCCTGACAGGCCGCCTGGTCATGGACCAGGCCCGCCCGGATGCCTTCGCTTTCCCCAGGCAGGGCCGTTCCTTCTGCAAGGGAATTCTGTCCGGGAATATTCACTACCATGGCCATGGGCAGCACGCTTCCCATCTGGGTTCCGGCTGGATCCTGTCCTACTGTGGTCTGAGGCCCACTCTCCCCCAGCAGGTTCCCCAGAGGGGTCAGCAGCTGGGCTTGCCCGGCCAGCCACAGAGCAGAGCAGGTCAGCAGGACAATGAGAGCATCTTTGCACAGCTCCACCGCCCGGCGCTTATGATTTTGCTTCATGGCTTGGTCCCTCAATCTTCAGCTCCAGCTTGACCGCCAGACCCGGCCCCTGCTTGTTCATCAGGCTCAGCTTGCCCTGGTGCCGGTCCACAATCTCCTTGGCAATAGACAGCCCCAGGCCGGTACCTCCCGACTGGCGGGAACGGGCTTTATCTACCCGGTAAAAACGCTCAAAAATCCGGGGCCGGTCCTCCTCCGGAATTCCGATGCCATCGTCATCCACCACCAGCCATACCCGATCCTCCCGGCGTCCCGCCGCGATAATAATATGTCCGCCATCGGGGGTATATTTGATGGAGTTGGACACAATGTTCATCATCACCTGAACAATCCGCTCCCGGTCGGCCACAATATCGGGCAAATCGGGCTCCAGGTCCAGGGTGAGGGTGTGGCTGTGGCGCTGGGCCTCCATGTAGACGGCGTTATACAGATCCTGAACTACCCCACCAAAGGAGAAGCAGCTCAGCTTCATCTCATCCCGGTTGGAATCAAACCGGGACAAGGTCAGCAGATCCTGTACGATGTGGGTCATCCGCTCGCTCTCGTTGAGGATAACCCCCAGGAACTTTTTCTCCATCTCCGGGGGAATGTCCCCGGCGCTCTCAGTGAGCGTCTCAGCATAAGAGTGGATGTTGGTCAGGGGGGTGCGCAGCTCGTGGGACACATTGGCCACAAACTCCCGGCGCATCTCTTCATTCTTCCGCTGCTGGGTCACATCGTGAATCACCACCAGCGCGCCTCCATTTGCCTGTCCCCGGTCAAAGGGGGCCATCAGCAGCTGAAGGAAGCTGTCCCGCACCCGCATCTCCCCTTCCAAGTGGTCAGGGACGGCCAGCACCTGATCCAGAGATGCGATCTCTCCAAAGAGCTGGTCATAGGTGGTCACATTGCTGATCCTGCGCAGGAGCATTTGAGCGGCGGCGGGGTTGGAATGGATCACCACACCGTCCCGGGAAAAGGCCACCACACCGTCGTTCATATGGAGAAACAGGGTGTCCAGCTTATTGCGCTCGTTTTCCACCTGGCGCAGAGTGTCCTGAAGCTGACCGGCCATGTCGTTGAAGGTTTCGGTTAGCACACCGATCTCATCCTGGGAAGGTACTTCAATTTTCCTGGAAAAGTCCCGTTCTGCCAGGCGCATGGCACCTTCCGTCAGCCGCTGGATGGGGATGACCATGGTCTTGGACAGCAGGAAGGAGAGCAGGACAGAAATGACCAGGCCAAAAATCAGCGCCTCCACAATGAGGACAAACATCTGATTGGTCAGGCTGTCGGCCGTGGTCTTGTTGTCCAGAATATAGATAACATAGCCGTTGTCTCCCCGGTGAATGGGGATGGCCACGTCCATATAATCCAGTGCCAGGTTGCTCTCGTCCCCGGTTTCACCGGTTTCCAGGCCGGTGGTCAGGGCGAACATCAAATTTTCTGTCAGCTCCAAGGGGGCTTCCTCCCCCTCCGGAGCAATCAGGCACTCGCCGTTCTCATCCAGAATATAGAGCTTGCGGTTACGGCTGTTGACGCCCAGCTCTCCCGCATAGGCCTCCAGCACCAGATCCAGCTGGGCCGCACCGTCCTCTTCTCCCTCGGTCACGGTCTCCAGGTCGTGCTTGA